>NZ_JUEI01000010.1:0-117539 GCF_000802655.2 Paenibacillus sp. IHB B 3415
TTGGCCAAGTCTTGCTATTCAGCCAACTGAATTATGAAATTGACTCTTTTGGGCAGGATTATATAAAAAGTTACCAGAGCTCTGCGAAAAAATTTCCTGAATGACAAAAAAAGCCCGCGACAAGGCAGAGCTTTTCCTGAATCTTACGTTTAATGATGCGGTATAAGCTCTTGGATACTGTACTTCTCCACTCCATTTCCTGTTTGCACCAGAACCTGAATATTCGGCGCATAACGTACCAGCATCTCCCGGCAATTGCCGCATGGAGGAAGCAGGACCCCTCCTTCGCTTTGCGTTCTGGTAGCAACGATAGTCTCGAATTCCCGTTCCCCTGCCGTAATTGCAGCACCGATGGCAATAAACTCTGCACAGGAGCCATGAATGGAATAGAGATTCACTCCTGTATATACTTTGCCATTCTTACAGCGCACCGCTGCCCCTACCGTATGACGCTCATTCACTTCATCGAAGTTTCGGTCAATTACCTTAATGGCTTCCCGGATTAGTTCCAGATCTCTTTGCTCAACTTGCATTGTATTAGTCTCCTTATGTATCAATTCCACTTACTTCCTTATAATACTAAATATCCTTTATATTTCATTGAAGAATATCACTGCACCCTTCCATTCTATCAACAGCAATAAGCCCGGCCCAAGCTTACGGTTCCGGGCTTATTCATTAAACTCTGCTTACCATAACCGGGCTCAGCCCCAAAGCCTATAGATCAGAATCGATGCATTGGAGTTGATCTGTGTTCCTCCAGCTAAGGTCTGCAATGTGACTGCTGCGGCACTGGAATGGTTCCTTAACGTGATTACATCGCCAGTGACTGCAGAGATAATCACCATTCCCGGATTAGGCTGGGTTCCCGCTCCTGAACCGTAGACGCTGCCTCCTACAGGAGCACCATTCAGATACAAAGTGAACTGATTCGCTTCAACTGCATTGACAATGAAAATTACCGCATAATCTCCGGAATTCTCCACGTTAATAGCGGCTGTATTAGGGGTATGGCTGAAACCGACAAGACTCTCATTGCTGTCAAAAGTAACCTCCGCTTCGGTCGCGACACTCTGGGCACCTGTGTTGAAAATATAGGCATAGGACGATGAAACACTGCCTGTGGCTCCAGTAGCACCCGGTAATCCCGTCGCGCCTGTCCCCCCTGTCAACCCTGTAGCACCCGTCAACCCCGTAGCACCGCTAGTTCCCGGCAATCCTGTAGCTCCTGTTGCTCCTGTTGCTCCTGTTGCTCCTGTTGCTCCCGTAAACCCTGTAGCTCCTGTAGCACCCGTAAACCCCGTAGCACCCGTAAACCCCGTGGCTCCGGTTGCGCCAGTGATTCCTCCCCCGGTTTCACCTAGTAACTCCTGAGATACCAGCCGGTGTGCGGTCACCAGCTGTCCTGCGGCATTTTTGCCCCATACGGACACCTGGGCTTCGGGCTCTGCGATTCCTGTTGTGCTGAACACAAACTCGAATGCGTCCAGATCCGCAAAGTAATCCCTGGTGATCACCTGAAACGGTCCGACACTTAATTCTTCTTGCACATACAAGGTGCGGAATCCAATCAGGCTGTAGCCCAAGATAAGAACATCGAATTCTTCGGTTGTATTGCGGCCGTCTATTTTGACTGTTACCGATTGAGTCGGGCGGGTGCCTGTGCTGATTACCACATTGTTCTCGATAGGTCCCGTTGATAGAATCGCCATATCTCACTCTCCTTCTTCTGAATTTACAAAGGTCCTCCTTATAGCAATATTCGAGAGAAAGGTAAGGGTGCTCGGACAATGGCATTATTTTAGATAATTGGACAGTAGTACAGCGTAATGGGGCTAATCTGCGCAAAAAACACCCGATGCGGATGGACATTAGCGGATAAACACGAGGTTTGCCGCAATTCCCAATGCATCGGGTGTTATAGCTCAAACTATATTCGTTAGTATTCTTAGTATAATGTCTTGGTTGCGTCGGAGGTGAAGTGAATGATCTCACCAATACTGCCAGCCTGCACTTTGGCAGCCCACGCCGGATCGCTGATCAGAGCTCTGCCTACCGCAACAAGATCGAACTCTGCTTTATCCAGCCGCTCCAGCAGAAGGTCAATATTATCTTCCTGATTCTTCTCGGTTACCGGGCTAGGAAAAGCACTGTCAAGTCCCACAGAGCCTACCGTGATCGTCGGTTTGCCGGTGATCTTCTTCGTCCAGCCTGCCAGATTAAGATCTGACCCCTCGAACTCCGGCTGCCAGAAACGCCGGGTGGAGCAGTGGAAGATATCCACACCCGCATTGCTAAGCGGTGTAAGGAAGCGGGCAAGGTCTTCCGGAGTCTCCACCAGCCTTGCGTCATAATGGCCGCCCTTCCACTGCGAGAAGCGGAGCACAATCGGGAAGTCCGGTCCTACCGCACGGCGGCAGGCATCGATCACTTCAACCGCGAAGGTGGTCCGTGCCTCAAGATCACCGCCATATTCATCGGTACGGCGGTTGGTCTTCTCCCAGAAGAACTGGTCGATCAGATAACCGTGGGCCCCGTGTAATTCAATGCCGTCGAAGCCAATGGCCTTGGCATCTTTGGCCGCCTTGGCAAAGGCGCTGACAATCCCCTGTATTTCATTCTTGGTCATCGGCTCGGTAACTTGCTCTCCGGCCAGATTAAGCCCTGAAGGACCGATAGGCAGCGCTGAAGCATTAGGCAATTCACCGATGCTCCGGGCCATGCCGACATGCCACAGCTGCGGAATAATCTTGCCTCCGGCAGCATGCACTTCCTTGACTACCTGCGCCCATCCCTCCAGAGAGGCTTCGCCGTGGATATTCGGAATATCCGGGTGGCTGACCGCCGCCGGATGATCGATAGCTGTTCCTTCAGTAATGATCAAACCGACGCCGCCTTCCGCCCGGCGGCGGTAATAAGCCGCTACCTCCGGACTAGCCACGCCTCCTGGAGACTGCACCCGTGTCATCGGTGCCATTACTACACGGTTGGTCAGGGACAGGCCCCCTCCCTCAAAGGGTTCAAACAATTTATCGGTATTCATGATCGGCCTCCATTTCATACTTTGATTACTTTAAGTAAGTATAGTATGACTGTTCTCAGCGGCAAATGCAAATGAATGAGCACCGGGAATATGCCAAAAAGCCGGAAACTAGCAGCCATGCTGCATTGTCCGGCTTTCGTAGCATTCTCAAGACTTCAAGATCCTAATTAACCTACAGGTCCAGAACGCCGGCCTTCGGAGTTACCCGAAATGCTGCGGCCAGATCGGCCAGCTGCTGATCCGTGATTTTCTGTTTGATTTCACGTCCGCCGATCAGGTTGTAGACAATTGCCGCTTTTTCAATGGTTTCTACCAGACCGAAGGTAGCATCCATGGTAGCGCCCGTAACAAAGATACCGTGCTGCGGCCAAATCACCACACGATAGTCTTTCATTTTATCCGCAGTAGCCCGGCCGATATCACTGCTGCCCGGAACCATCCAAGGAATGACGCTGACGCCATCCGGGAAGACAACCAGACATTCTGTGCACATTTCCCACAGGGTCTTGGTGAACTTCAGTTCATCCAGATCATGGGTAAAGGTCATGGCAATCACATTCGTTGCATGGGTATGCAGCACGATGCGGTGCGAAGGATCTACCTTCAGCCGTTCAATATGGCTCATGAAGTGGGAAGCAAGCTCACTGGTCGGTACAGCGCCGTTCCGCAGACCCCACAGAACCTCTACACTCTCACCGCTATCACTGACACGCAGCACACCTAGGTTGGCTTCCGGGTCCTTAATGACATTACGGAAGTACTTGCCGGAGCCGGTTACGATGAAGTATTTGCCGGCCAGCTCAGTTACAGGGAAGGTAAGGGCGATTGTACGCAGCGGCTCGCGGATGTTAATGTATTTGGCAACCTCTTCTTCATCCAGCAGATAACTTACGTTGCCTCCGTTCAGCTCATCCCAGCCCAGGGACCACATGTGGTGGGTGATTTCGGACATTTCCCGGATAAACGGCGCTTCAACGCCGGCAATATAACCTTTGGATTCTACTACTGAAGTACTCATATGTTATCTCTCCTCTATATGCACGTATAAGTGCGTGGATACTTGTCATTTCGGTTATTACAAAAGTGCTAATCTATCTTGCAGCCAGTACTTCCTGCTCGTAGCTCTTTACTTCAGCCAGCCATTGCTCACGGACCGGAGTGCCCTGTGATGCGCAGTAGTAATCCCAGACTGCGCCGAACGGATAGGACTTGAATTCTTCTACCAGTGCCAGGCGTGAAGTATAGTCTCCTGCCAGTTCAATGGCACGAAGCTCCTCAACCGGCTCCAGCATAGCGCGAAGCAGCGCCTTAATAGTATTGCGTGTTCCAATAACCCAAGCCGCGAGATGATTGATGCTGCCGTCGAAGAAATCAAGGCCGATGTTCGTGCGCGGCAGCAAATCTCCGCGAACCAGTTCACGGGCGATTTCCAGCAACTCATCGTCCATGGTTACGACATGATCGCTGTCCCAGCGTACCGGTCTGCTGACATGCAGCAGCAGCTGTTCTGTGAACATCAGGATCGAGCTGAGTTTATTGGAGATGACTTCCGTCGGATGGAAATGTCCGGCATCCAGACAGATCGCCTTGCCGCGGGTCAGGCCATAACCCATGTAGAATTCATGTGATCCGACAACATAGCTCTCAGAACCAATCCCGAACAGCTTGCTCTCAAGTGCATCAATATTGTACTGCGGATCAATTTCCTCACTGAAAATATCATCCAGAGATTCCTTAAGACGCACACGCGGTGCCAGGCGGTCAACCGGAGTATCCTTGTAGCCGTCCGGTACCCAGAAATTCGTTACACAGGGCTGTCCCAGCTCGCGGCCGAAATGCTCAGCAATCCGGCGGGAAGCCTTGCAGTGTTTGATCCAGAAATTGCGGATTTCGTCATTGGCATGACTCAGGGTGAAGCCGTCAGCAGCCTTAGGATGCGAGAAACAGGTTGGATTGAAATCCAGTCCCAGTCCCTGCTCTTTCGCCCACTCTACCCAGCTTGCGAAGTGGCGCGGTTCCAGCTCATCGAGATCGACCTGTTCGTCCGTATCAGCATAGATTGCATGCAGATTGACTTTATGTTTACCCGGAATCAGCGACAGGGCTTTCTCCAAATCCTTGCGCAGCTCATCCGGTGTGCCGGCACGTCCGGGATAGCTGCCAGTTACAGCAATCCCGCCGCTGAGCTCTTTGTCTTTGAACAGGAATCCTTGAACATCATCGCCTTGCCAGCAATGCACTGAAATTTTGATCTTCTCAAGCTTCTCCAGCACCTCATCTACGTTAATTCCATGGGCTGCGTATAATTTCTTGGCTTCGTTATAGCTGTTTGTGATGCTCTGATCCATGCTGTTGCCTCCTAAATGTAATGTGAGCAGCTGCTCCGCCTGATAATCTTCGTAAATTATATATTCTCAATCGCACTTGCCGCAGAATGGAGCTCATCCCAGCGGGCCAGCAGCTGATTCAGCCGGGGAACCGGCCGCGGCAGATACGACTTGATTGCAAAGGAAGTGCCGATGACGTCCCGGGCTTCATGGATGTCTGCCATTCGGCCTGACTGAATCATCTGCACGGCCAGGTTGCCCAGTGCCGTTGATTCCGTCGGGCCAGCCAGTACTTCTCTGCCGATAATATCGGCGGTCAGCTGACACAGCAGTTCATTATTGGCGCCGCCGCCGACGATCTGCAGAACTTCAATCCCTTGGCCTGTGAGGTCTTCAAGCTCGGCCAGATAGCTGCGGTAGGACAGAGCCAGACTGTCAAAGATACAACGGGCTAATTCGCCCGGCGTCTCTGGAACAGGCTGGCCGCTCTCCGTGCAGGCCTGGCGAATCTCTTCTATCATATGGTCCGGATTCAGGAAACGCGGATGATTGCATGGAATCAGGCTGCGGAAGCCTTCGCTGCCCGCGGCCATTGAGGCCAGCTCGGCGAAGCTGTATCTTCCCCCATCCAGTCTCCGTACTTCCTGGATCAGCCAAAGGCCCATAATGTTCTTCAGGAAACGGTAGGTGCCGTAAGCTCCCCACTCGTTCGTATAATTGGCTGCCAGAGCTTTGCTGTCATTAATCGGGTGATCCAGCTCCACCCCGAGCAGAGACCAGGTGCCGCTGCTGATGTAAGCTGAGGATCTGCCTTGCTGCGCAGGCACACCGAGCACGGCAGAAGCCGTGTCATGCGTGGCGGCACAGATTAGGCGGCACTGCGGCAGATCATGCTGCTGCACCAGCTCCGCCGTGATGAAGCCGAGATCTTCTCCCGGCTCCGTAAGCGGTGCGAACTGCTCTCTGCGGAGATGCAGGAAGGACAGCAGTTCCGGATCAAAGTCACGGGTGGCAAGGTTCAGCAGCTGCATCGTGGAGGCATTGGTCACCTCGTTGATTTTGCGGCCGCTTAGTCTATAGTAGAGATAATCCGGCACCATCAGAATCTGATCGGCCGCTTCCAGCTCTACCCGGTCATGCGCATACAGCTGATACAGTGTATTGAAGCTCAGCTGCTGAATCCCTGTCTTGGCGTAAACCTTCTCAGGGGAGAGCAGCTTGCCGACTTCCTCCATAACCCCATCAGTGCGGCGGTCACGGTAGGCGTATACTTCCCTGATCCGCTTGCCTTCCGCATCCAGCAGTACATAATCCACGGCCCAGGTATCAATCCCGAGTGTACATTCAGTAATTCCCGCGGTTTTCGCTTGATGAAGACCGCTGATAATTTCATTAAACAAATACTCAATGTCCCAGAAGCAGGAGCCCTCCTGCTCGGTGAATCCATTGCTGAAACGGTGAAGCTCCTCCAGCTTGAGACTCCCGTCCACGAGGGTTCCGAGTACAAGCCGCCCGCTGGAGGCGCCGATATCGACGGCGATATGATTGTTCATAGGGAATCTCCTTATCTATAGAAGGTAAATTACAGAATTTTGCGGAACAAGGCAATAACCTCTTCTTTGGTAGGAATGAACGGGTTACCCGGTGCGCAGGCATCCTTCATTGCATTCTCAGCCAGCAGATCCAAATCTACTTCATCTACACCCAGCTCGGACAGTTTGGCCGGAATGCCAACTTCCTTGGACAGGGCTTTGATCGATTCGATGACGAAATCCGCGCATTCCTTGTCGCTTTTACCTTGTACCTGCAGTCCGATCGCTTTGGCAATCGCTCTGAATTTCTCAGGCACATATTTGGCATTCTCTTCTTCCACATATGGCAGCAGCATCGCATTACAGACGCCATGCGGCAGATCATACACACCGCCGAGCTGATGCGCCATGGCATGCACATAACCAAGTCCGGCATTGTTGAAGGCCAGGCCTCCCAGGAAGATCGCATATACCATCTGTTCACGTGCTTCGATATCATGTCCGTCTGTTACGGTTCGGGCCAGGTTGCCAAAAATCAGTTCAACAGCAGCCAGTGCAGTAGCGTCGGTTACAGGGTAAGCGCCTGGTGTGACCAGAGCTTCGATCGCATGCGTCAATGCATCCATACCTGTAGCCGCTGTAAGTGCAGCAGGCTTGTCGACCATCAGTTCAGGATCATTCACCGAAATGGTGGCGATACTGTTCTTGTCGACCATTACCATCTTGATCTTGCGTTCTTCATCCGTAATTACATAGTTAATTGTAACTTCACTTGAGGTTCCTGCAGTAGTGTTCACGGCTACGATCGGCAGGGATTTGTTCTTGGACTTGTGCACACCTTCATAATCAGCAATATATCCGCCGTTGGTTGCTACAATCCCGATCGCTTTAGCTGTATCCTGCGGCGATCCGCCGCCGATAGAGATCAGATAGTCGCATTCATGATCATTCAGGAAATCAACGCCGTCATGGACATTTTTGCAGGTGGGGTTCGGTTTCACTTCATCATATACGACATAGTTAATTCCTGCTTCATCCAGAACAGCCAGCAGCTTGCCGGCGATTCCGCTCTTCGTCAGGAACTTATCGGTAACCACGAGCGCTTTCTTCAGGTTCAGTTCTTGAATATAGGGAGCGATTTCTTTCAGACAGCCCTTACCCATAATGTTGATAGACGGAACATAATAGACATGAGTACTCATTGCTTGACCAGCCTCCCAGGCAAATTAGTATAGAACGATTAGAAAGCTAAGTATCTCCACTGATAGTAGGATGTACATTCTGGCTGTGACGCCTCAGGCTGGTCACTGAGGTTCAGCAGCAGACCGGCTCCGGCGCTTCCGTTGGGAACCGGCATACGCTTTCAAAGAGATTATTAGCATCCTCATCGTATCGCCGTTAATCTTTGTTGTCAACAAATAAAATATTAATTATGTTGTTTTCGTTTGTTTAATGTCTGTTTTGCAAAGATTATAATAGAATAAATGTTGTTTTTCTTAAATTCATTGTACAACACAGAAATAACGGTCTATATTTAAATATAAGAATCTATATGTTTCACACGATAACTTATCCTTATATTTCTCGCTGAAACGTTACCGTCCTTAAAAAGGAAGGCCAAGCCGTTTCCACTTGAAGCTATAAGCTACCGGAAAGGTGATACCTATGCTTGCTGCCGAAAGACGCAAAAAAATAATAGATCTTGTCCATCAGGATAAACGTGTGCTTGTGTCCGATTTGAGCCGGATGTTCGAGGTCACAGAGGAAACGATACGCAGAGATCTGGAGAAGCTGGAGAAGGACGGAATTGTCAGCCGCACCTACGGCGGAGCCATGCTGAACAGACATACCAATGAAGATCTGCCGTTCCTGACCCGTGGAGCGCTCAATACGGATATCAAACGCAATATCGCGATCAAAGCCCTCAATCTGATTAACGACGGGGATACACTTATGGTGGACCCCAGTTCCACCTCGTTTGAATTCCTTAAGCTGCTGGGCAATAAAAGCAATCTGACAATCATCACGAATTCGATCAACATTCTGCATGAATTCGCGAGTTCCAGCCTAAACATTATTTCCACCGGGGGTTCGCTGCGCCACCGCTCCCTGTCGCTGGTCGGCCCTGTAGCCCACGACACCACCCAGCGCTATAATGTGGACATCGCAGTGATCAGCTGTAAAGGCATTGATATGGAGCACGGAGTTACCGATTCCAATGAACCGGAATGCGAGTTGAAGAAATACATGCTGCGCCAGGCGGAAAAGGTAGTACTGCTGGCCGACCATACCAAGTTTGACAAAACCGCCTTCGCCAAGCTGGTCGAGCTGAGCCGGATCGATGTGCTGATTACCGACCGCAAACCTTCGGATACATGGCTTAAGCTGCTGGCCGGGAAGAATGTGGAAGTGCTGTATTAAGTAAACCTGGCACAGGTATTAACAGGCCAGTCCCCTATATAAGTGTATAAAAGCAAAAGGCAAACCCTCTCTTCCCGGATTCGGGATCAGAAGCTTTGCCTTTTTGCATACTCTCTGTTATGTTGCAATCCATTCCTTACTCTATTGGTATTCATTTCCCCTATATGATAAACTTGCAGAAATTATCTGCTATTCATAAAGGAGCGGAAAAATGCTATGGGGAAAAAGAAGCAAACCTTACCCGCCGATTTTGGCGAGCGGGTCAAAACGAATGATATCGCAGCGCTCAAGGCCATCTTTGAGGAATGCGAATGGGATGCCCGCGGGGGCTACAGCAAAGGAACCGCGCTCAGCTTCCGGCAAATCCCGGATGAGCTGGTCCGCTGGCTTGTAGAGCAGGGTGCTGACATCAACGCCCGGGACAAATATGAGCACACCCCGCTGCACTCCCAGGCTGCAACCTGGTCCGGAAATATCCCGTTACTCCTGGAATTAGGCGCGGACCCGGATGCCCTGGATTATCAGAATGAGACACCGCTGCACGCAGCGGCAGGTTATTACCGTACCCAGGCCATACAGGACCTGGTCGCCCATGGTGCAAACATCCATGCGGAGAATAAACGGAAACAAACACCGCTCGCTAAGGGATTATCCCAATGCCGGAATATCGATATAGCTAACATGGTGGAAATCTCGAAAATCCTGCTGGATGCCGGAGCAGCAATCACGCCGGAGATGAAAGATTCCGTGCGGCGGATCGGCAAGGATCTGGAATTTGTCAGAGCCAGTCACAATAACGATGAGCTGGATCAAAAAGCATCCGCACTGCTGGAGCTGTATCGGCTATTCGATGTCGAGCCTGTAGCGAAACAGGTGAAGCACGATGGAACCTCCCCCATCAAGGCTGCCACAGCGGCATGGTCCGCCCAGCATCAGGAGCTCTGGGATTACCTTGTCCCTGCTTCAGGGCACGCGCAAACTGTACAAGGAGAGGTTATCCGCATCACCGGACGGGTCTCTCATGAAATCCTGGATAACGGCGGAGGCAACTGGGATGACAATTTCCGTAAAATGCTGGATGCCCTTATCCGGCATCTGGGCACAGGTACACCGTTATCTCCCGCCCTCCTCCAGGAGGCAGCTTCATTAACCAATAGGCTGCGTAAGGGTTCCGGCTACGATGAACCGGCAAGATTAAGTGAACTGGCAGTGCAGTGGGTACTGGCCAATCCTCAGCCTGTCTCTATGGAACAACCGGATTATACCCGTTAAGTCTAATATATACGGACGTATTACGATACCGCTCCTTTGGAGAGCATAATGTTCAGGATGGCCTGGTCGGTTGCCGCAAGCCCTTCCTGAACCAGTGTCTCCATATTCTTGATTGTATCTTCAACCTTCTCAAAGATTACCCCGTCGTTCAGACTGGCTGAAATGTCGTTCATCGCCAGTGTTGCGGATTGGATTGCCGCGTTCGTGGCGGTTGAGATTTTGAGCGCGCAGGTCGGTTTCGCTC
The DNA here is from genome assembly GCF_000802655.2 of Paenibacillus sp. IHB B 3415. Classification (NCBI taxonomy): domain Bacteria; kingdom Bacillati; phylum Bacillota; class Bacilli; order Caryophanales; family Paenibacillaceae; genus Paenibacillus; species Paenibacillus sp. IHB B 3415. The sequence continues at coordinate 10,840 of NZ_JUEI01000010.1, forward strand.
CATCGCAGATCATTCCGGAAGTAGAAGCAATAGTGTTCTGGATGGAGCGCTTGATCTGCTCCAGCGTGCCGCCCATCAGGTAGACAATACCGCTCCCTGCCCCTACTCCGCCGGCAATTCCCGATCCGCACAGCGGGGACAGACGGCCGATATAATGCTTGACATGAATGGTAATCAGATTGCTGAGTGCCATCGCTCTTGCCAGTGTCTCCTCATCTTTACCGAGGAGCTCTGCAAGGGCAATTACCGGCATCGTGCAGGCAATGCCCTGATTCCCGCTTCCCGCAGTGGTCATGACAGGCATGGCGCTGCCGTCCATCCGCGCATCGGATGCCGCTGCCGTTGCGGCAATAATCCGGTTCGCTACATCATTACCGAACAGATTGACAGCCGACTGCTGGCTCATCTTCCTGCCCACCTGCAGGCCATACTCCCCCCGCAGCCCCTCGTCCGAAATCGCCTTATTCATCCGCGCTCCTTCCAGCAGAAACCGCAGCTCAGAGAAATCCGCAGTCTGGATGAACTCATATATTTCTTCTAATGAAACCGAATATACCTCCGGGTCCACCGTGTCTGACTCCTCGCAATCCGCCTTGTCCTTCCCCGGCTCCAGCTTAACGCCGTCTTTGGACAGGAATACTACATTCGTATGCTCTTTAGCTACAATTGCAGTCGCTGTATGATTCAAGCTGCTTACCCTGGCTTCAATATACAATTTCTCAGGGGTATCCTTCAGTTCTACATTCAACAGCTTCTGCTCGATCATCGCATTAGCCTTCGCCAGCTCTTCAGGAGTAAGTCCGGAGAGAATCTCCAGCTTGCGGTGAGAACGGCGGATCACTGCGCCCAAGGCTGCCGCTATCGGCAGACCGGTCTGCCCGGTGCCGGGAATCCCTACACCCATCGCATTCTTCACAATATTCCCGCTGAGGAACAGCTGAATCGAAGTAATCTCTCCCTCAACCTGTTCAGCCGCCAAAGAGACTGCATAGGCAACCGCAATCGGCTCAGTGCAGCCTTCTGCCGGAACAATTTCTTTTATCAATACTTCCAGTAGGTTAACCATACGCGAATCACCATTCCTCTATCTCTCTCTATATAACTATTCCTATATAGTACCTCAGATTGATAGCCTGGGGGAATCCCCGTTATTAACCATTAACCAGCGGGTTATTTAATTTCCATCCCTGCTGAAATCGTGAATTCTGTTATTTCCCAAGTAACAACCCGAGTTTCCCCAGCCTCTTCAGCCCTTCAGTGCAAGCCCATCCCCCCGCGCCCGCCAGAATAGCATTATGAAAAATCTTCAGTGCCAGTGAATACGTCATGCTGCCTATGACAATTTCAACTGCAATAAACCGGATGATATCTCCCTTAGTGATCAGATACACTGTAAATTCCTGATTACGAGACACTGGTTCATCCCCCGTCTGCTTCGTGTTTCTGTACCTATATGCTCTGTGCGGGTTGTCTAATTCCGGATGCCGCATGGTTGAGCCGCTATCAGCCGGCTGCCCTCAGACTCAAAGACATTGCCCGGGCACCAAAAAACAGCAAATCCCCAAAGGATCTGCTGCTCTTCACACTGCTATTATCTTATAGAGCCAGAGTCCGGCAACTGCCGCCCCTGCCGCTTCCTTTACTTCGCTTCCACAGCATGGCCGCCGAATTCATTACGCAGCGCAGCAACTACTTTGCCGGTGAAGGTGTCGGTCTCCAGCGACCGGTAGCGCATCAGCAGCGCCATGGCGATAACCGGCGTAGCTGCCTGGAGATCAAACGCGGTCTCCAGCGTCCATCTGCCTTCCCCGGAGGAATGCATGATTCCCTTGATCTCATCCAGCTTGGCATCCTTGGAGAAGGCGCGTTCGATCAGCTCCATCAGCCAGGAGCGGACGACCGAGCCGTTGTTCCAGACGCGGGCCACCTGCTCGAAGTCGAAGTCATAGCCGCTTTTCTCCAGCACCTCAAAGCCCTCACCGATGGCAGCCATCATGCCGTATTCAATCCCGTTGTGGACCATCTTCAGGAAGTGTCCGCTGCCGGATTTGCCGGCATACAGGTACCCCTTCTCGACCGAAGTATCGCGGAAAATCGGCTCGACGACCGCCCATGCTTCCTCATCTCCGCCGATCATATAACAAGCGCCATTGCGTGCGCCTTCCATCCCTCCTGAGGTTCCGGCATCCAGGAAATGAATACCATGGGCGCTAAGCTCATCGTGACGGCGGATCGACTCCTTATAATGAGAATTCCCGGCTTCGATGATGATATCGCCCTCCGACAACAGCGGCGTCAGTTCTGAGATCACCGAATCCACAAAGGTGTGCGGGACCATGATCCAGAGGATACGCGGCGATTCCAGCTTGCCTGTAAGCTCCGCCAGACTTCCCGCACCGGCAGCTCCTTTCGCTTCAAGCTCCTGCACCGCAGCGGCATTCACATCATAAGCCACGACTTCGTGTGCGTGCTCCAATAGATTCTGGCCGAGATTGAAGCCCATTTTGCCTAGTCCAATTAAACCGACTTTCATTGCATATCCCTCCGAATGTTATAGATTAGATGATTATGCCGCTGCTCACGCACCAGGCCGGACAGCTTCCGGGTCCAGCTCCTGTGTCTGGCGGACCCCGGAATGCTCCACGTCCTCCGGTTCATCAAGCCACCAGTGATGCTCTCCGAGCAATTCATCGGCAGCCCGGGGTCCAAAGGAACCGGCTGGATACAGATGAAGCGGAAGCGTCCCTTCTGCTGTTGCTTCGATTATAGGCTGAACCCACTGCCAGGACAACTCAACTTCATCCCAATGGGCAAAGAAGGTGGCATCTCCGAGTAAAGCATCATAAATCAGGTTCTCATAGGCTTCCGGCAGGTCGGGGTTGCCCGACTCATGCTTAATGCTGACCGGCTCGAGCTGTCCGTGCTGGCGCGGATTTTTGGTATTCAGGGTAAGGGAGATCCCTTCATTCGGACCAATATCAATCACCAGCAGGTTAGGGTCCAGGGCAAGCTTGCTTCTGTTCTTATTATGCAAATCATTAAACGGCTCTTTGAATTCTATAACAATCCGCGTCGATTTCTCCTTCATACGTTTGCCGGTGCGGATATAGAAAGGCACATCCTTCCAAAGCGGGTCATCAATCCACAGCCGGGCAGCGATATAAGTCTCATTCTGTGAAGAGGCTTCTATGCCGGGTTCAGCCGTATAAGCGGGAACCTGCTGCCCGCGCATCTCACCTGCTGCATACTGGCCGCGTACCACATGCTGCGTCACTTCCTCACGGAGCAATGGCCGTACCGAACGGATCACATGGCGCTTCTTGCTGCGGACATCTTCCGGGGTGCTGCCTTTGGGCAATTGCATAGCCATCATCATAAGCAGCTGCAGCATGTGGTTCTGGAACATATCGCGCAGCGCGCCAGCCTTGTCATAATACCCTGCCCGCTCTTCCACACCGACCGTTTCACTGGCTGTAATCTGTACACTCTCGATATACCGGTTCTGCCACAATGCCCGCAGTACAGGATTGGAATATTTCAGCACCTCAAGGTTCTGCACCATCGGTTTGCCGAGGAAGTGGTCTATCCGGAAGATCTCTTCTTCCTTAAAAGCAGCGTTCAGGCTGTCATTAAGCACCCGTGCCGATTGCAGATCCCGTCCGAACGGTTTTTCGATAATCAGCCGCTTCCACCCTGCCGTGTCACCAAGTCCGCTGGAGTTAATGTTACGGGCAATCTCACCGAAGAATTCTGGACCGACCGATAAGTAGAACATCCGGTTCTGCGGAAGGCCCAGCTCTTCCTCACGTCGCCGGACATGGCCCAGCAGCTTCACATAGTCTTCGGGGCGTCCGACATCCAGCACACTGTATTCAAAAGCCCGCAGGAAATTCTGCAGCTCCGCCGAATCCTCAACCGGCCGCCGCGAGAAGGTGCGCAGTGAATCCAGCACCTGACGCTGGAAAGTCTCATGGGTCAGCTCTCTTCTGCCGAGACCTATGACTGAGAGAGGACCAGAGAGCTTGCCATCTTTGAACAGGTTATATAGAGCGGGGTATATTTTCCGTTTGGCCAAATCCCCGGTTGCGCCAAATAGTACGAATGATGATGATTCCACTTTCATTCCTCCCGTAATTATCAAATGTTTATGTGGTTACTTATTATTACTCACAAACTTTATAACACACATCATACGACTGCTGAAACCATTCGTCAACCTCATTTCGACATTTACGAAAAGTACTTATTTTCACGAACTTTCTGCTATGTTATAGTAAGGTGGATATTTATAATAACTATACAAGGGGGAATCCGCATGACCCGGGAGCTTAAACCCCTGCTCGCCAAAGTCGAGCATGTTCATCATATCATCGGCAAGAAATGGGTGAATCTGATCATCCATGTGTTAATGGAGGGTACCAAACGGTTCAGTGAGTTGCATAATATCATCCCCGATTTGAGCAAACGCATGCTCAACGAGCGCCTGAAGGAGCTTGAAGAATGCGGCCTGATCAGCCGCGAGGTCATTCCTGACCGTCCGGTACGGACGGAATATTCGCTCACTGCCAAGGGGCAGGAGCTGGGCACGGCGCTCCTGCCCGTCGAGGCATGGGCGATGAAATGGCTGTAATGCCGCTGCCCTGAACACACTAAACAGCAGGTCTCCGGGAAGAAGACCTGCTGTTGTTAGCTTTTATAGTATAATTTAAGCCTTTCAGAATCAGGACACCAGTGTCTTCTCTCCGTCTGCTTCGCTGCCTGCCCGGACATACTTAGTGTTGAAATAGAGCAGCACGATATTAGATCCCAGCAGCGAGGCGGCCGCTAAGCACCAGATGAAGGCATATCCGAGATTCTTGGCCATGATCCCCAGGATCAGCGTAATCAGGAAACCCGCAAGTGATTTGAGCGCTGACAGCCCGGAGGAGAAGGTCGCCCGCTTGGCCCGGGGAATGAAATCCTGTATCCAGACACCTGAAGAAGACATATCCATCCCGAGCCCAAATTCAAACAACACCAGACCGGCAATAAATACAGCCTTATGGGGAAACAATCCAACCAGCAGCAGCCCGAGTGCAGAGATTACAGTTCCACAGACGATGATCCGGACGGCAGCAACCTCTTTTTTGGCCAGATAGGAGACCAGGAAGCTTGATACACTGATTACTCCCATGAACAGAATCAGCAGGACCCCGAGCGCACTGACCGGAAATTCCAGCTCATTCACCCCATATACCTGCCAGGACAACAGAAAGGCCAGCAAGGCGGTATGTGTCAGGATGCTGCGCAGAAGGATAAACCGCATCTCTGTGCTGCGGGCGAAATCGGCCGAACTGGCATAGATCTCCCGGAGGATGCTGCTCTGCGTTCTGCTTCCGTAGTTGTCGCTGAAGCTGAGCCAGGTATAAATGCCGAGTCCTACCGCCAGCACGCCGGCAATAGCCACCGGAAGAACATAATGAACGCTGCTGCTCACCGTACCCAGCAATGCGCCGACGATGGCAAACGCCGAGACAAACCCGCTGATGCGGGGCAGGGCGATTTTTTTATAATCAGGCATTCCCAGCTCTTCCAGCTGATCAATGTACCAGGCCTGGGGAGAATCCGAGATCATCGATACGCCCAGAGACATCACTATGGAGGCGAGGATGAATAAGGCGAGACCCTCAGCAGCAGAAAAAAACCAAAGTCCCGCTCCCCACACAATGAACCCGGCCGCCGTCATGCGCTTTCTTCCATAGATGTCGGACAGATTCCCGCTCGGGTAATCAAAGACGGCCATAGACAGTGAAGAAACGGCAAACACGATGCTGATCTGAAAGGCATCCACGCCGCGCAAGCTCATCAAAATGATAAAAACCGCGCCATAGAGCTTATCAGCCACATTATACCCCGACAATATGACGCCCAGAAAAACACTGTATTTCCGGTGAAGCTGATTGTTCTCCACTCTGTATCCCGCCTTTCGCCTCTCGCCGGTATTCCAGTCCGAGTTAATTACTCAGGATTATATTATATTTGTTTCCTTTCCAAAGTGAATTATTGCACAGCTGGGCGGCCCTCTCATCCCGCTCCTTGATCAATGGATTAGAACCATGAAGCCACGAGATCATTGATCGGCTTGTAGATGACCATAAGGAGCAGCAGCGGGCTTGGAACCTGAAACCGCAGAAGTGTGCACACCGTCGCCGCCATTCCGCCAATCCAGAGTACACCGTAAACCATAAGATCACGCCGCTTAGCCCTTCCCTTCAGGGAAGGCAGATCCGCCGCAATACAGCCTGCGGCTATAATGACAAACAACAGCACCAGCAACATACAGGCTCACTCCTTGATATCGTCAAGAAAAGAATTGTCTATCGTACCGATCCGGTTGATTGTCACACTGGCATCGTAATGAATAGGCAGCAATTTGAGATAGCCTTCCTTGTTCTGCTCCTGCAGCTTGGCCCAAATTCGGGGGTGGGACCGGTAGATGGATTGGCCGAAGCCAAAAATATCAGCATTAAAACGTTCGTTGACCTTCTCAACGGACCGCTTCATCCGCTCAATGATCCGGTCCTCCGTTTCCTCCTCCAGCTGTCTAATCTTGTTCTCCGAATCCAGCTTGCCGGAACCCTCTACTTCCTCCACATTGCATAAAGCTTCGACCTTCAGATAAATATGCGGCTCTCCGCCGATGATTTTTACTTTCCGTCTGGTTGTAGTCGACAGCGCCTCGATGATTACCAGGCTTCCGTTATCCTTGTCTTTGATGTGCCCTGTATTTTTGCTTATGTTATCAATAACATAGTTGTAGCCCACAATCTCGTTGTCGTCCAGCCAGCCAAGCATTTTCGCCTTTTTGAACACGGCCACACCTTTGTAACTAAGCCTTGCAAGCGGCATGGTTTGTTCAATATTGCTTTTCTTACTGCCTGCCTCGGGATTCCCCTCTATCTCTACTCCGGTCAACACCGGATTCTCTCCCTCGTAAAGCACAACCTCTATGAATTTGTCCAGTGTAACCGCAGCTGTCTTGGCCGAGACCTTATAAGACTTGTCCAGTGCGGAGAATAATTTATTCGCCGGCAGCCTGTCCAGGGGCGTCAGGACTTTGAGCACATTCTCTGCGGTCGTATTCCGCGCCACCAGCATGAAGAAGTCCATACGCGGCTCGCGGCTTCTTTTGAGCATATCCAGCGTTTCACCGAGCCCTTCACGAGCCAGCTCTTCTCCGATCACGAGTACACGGATATGCCCCAGATAAGGCGAACGCGAACTGACCAGATTGAACTTGCGGAGCGATTCATAGATCGTCGGCACTGTAAAATCATAGGTGACTACCGGAACCCCGCCTGCCCCTGAACCCCCGGCCCCCTGTGATGTAATCGAAGATGGAATGACGACCTGCATCGATACCTTGTAGCCCGACTCGGCTTTATCCAGCCCCAGAGCCAGCACAAAAGCCAGTTCATTTAACTCCTTCCGTTCCCAGCAGCCGCTGAGCAGCATCGGAAGCAGCAATAGGGGAATGCATGCGGTCAAGACTTTCCTGATTCTTGTATACATATTAAGGTTCCTCACGCTTGGAAGTGTTCATCCGCTGCAGATTCTGCGTTTTATTCTCCTTCGGCCTTGTCTTCAGCAGCGGCCAGGGAAGCCTGAAGATGGAATCCTTAAGGTCTGCCGCCCTGAAGGGGCCAATCGGGCTCATGTAAGGAACGCCGAAGGAACGCAGACTGACCAGATGCAGCACCAGCAGGAACACTCCGCACAAGATTCCGTACAGCCCCATGAACCCGGCGAGTCCAATCAGGACAAACCGGATAATTCTCGCGGCAATGGCCATCCCTGCTTCGGGAATGACAAAGCTTGAGATCGCTGTGATCGACACAATGATAACCATAGCCGAGGAGATGAAGCCTGCTGCAACCGCCGCTTGCCCGATGACCAGCGTGCCGACGATAGAGACAGCCTGACCGACATTCTTGGGAATTCTCACACCTGCTTCGCGCAGGATTTCATAGGTGAATTCCATCAGCAGCGCCTCGATAAAAGCCGGAAACGGCACTGTTTCCCGCTGGGCCGCAAGACTGATTACCAGATTGGTCGGGATCATCTCCTGATGAAAGGTTGTAATGGCTACATAGAACGCAGGCGCAAACAAGGTAACAATGAAGGCCAGGAACCGTACGCACCGCAGCAATGTGGAGATATCCGCCCGCTGATAGTAATCTTCCGCCGACTGAAAAAACGATACAAAAATCGTAGGCGCCAGCAGTACAAAAGGCGTCCCGTCGACCAGGATTGCCACCTTCCCCTCCAATATCCCTGCAGCAATGGTGTCGGGACGGTCACTGTTATAAATCGTGGGAAAAGGCGTCGCCGCCGTATCCTGAATGAACTCTTCGATATAGCCGCTCTCCAGGATACTGTCTGTATCAATGCTGTTCAGGCGCCGCTTAACCTCCTGCACCAGCTCTTCATTCGCGATGTGGCTGAGATACATAATCGACACACTGGTCTGCGTCACGCGGCCGATCTGGATGGTTTCCAGCCACAGCTGGCTATCTTTGATTTTGCGGCGGATTAAAGCAGTGTTCGTTCTGAGATTCTCTGTGAAGCCTTCCATGGGTCCCCGGACCACAGATTGCGAGATTGGTTCACTCACGTTGCGGTCTTCCCAGCCGGGCAGTCCGATCCGCAGCGCTGAAGCGCTCCCCTCCACCATGAGCATCACATTCCCGGATAACAAATCGTGAACGAAATGCTTATAGTCATGGATCACAGTAAGATCGCCGGCCATAAGCACGCGTTTTCTCAGCATCTCTATTTTGCCGTCAGGAGCCAGTGCTTCCAGCAGACCGGAAACCCGGCCCTCCTGGAGCGAGTACAGAATTGAGTTATGCAGCAGCTGTGTATCTATCAGACCATCGATATAAAAAATAGCAAGCTCCGTACGTTCCCCCAGCTGCAGACGTTTCCGCACCAGATCTGAGCTCTGCCCAAGCAGTTTGTACAATTGATCATCATTATCTTCAAGCCGGCAGGATAACTCACCGCTAAACGCATCTTTCAATTTCGTTCCCCTCCACTTCCCCTATCCATTCACTCTGTTGTAGTTTGGTAGCACAGCTTGATAATTATTCCTGAATCGTTGCCTGCGCTTGAAACACATAATTCTGGAAGGAGATGCCATACTAAGATGGTTTCCGGGAAGATATGACCTGCGGGCTATAGTAAGGTGTAAATGGAGGATAGACATGAGTATTGAAAAAGATCGGATCAGTACGGCGCAGATGGTAATCCTCGGACTTTTCACTTTTATTGGGGATATGGCCCTGGTCTACCCGGCAGCCATGACTGCTGTAGCTCATCAGGATGCCTGGATTGCTGCCCTGATCAGCATTCCGCCGGGAATCGCATTGGTCTTCCTGTTCGTCACTGTTGCGAATATTAATCCGGACAAAAACATTATTGAGCTCAGCCAGCAGATTCTGGGGAAGTGGATTGGCAGTGCGGTAGGCGTATATTATCTGTTCTTCTTCATCATCGCGGCCTCTACCTATGTCAGAGAGATCGAGGACTTCATGTGTACTCAGATCTATGAGGGAACTCCGGGCGGTGTCATCCGGTTCATGAGTATTGTTATACTTGTCTACGGGCTGCGTCTGGGCCTTGAGACGGTCGGCAGAGCGGCTCAGGTGTTTTTTCCGCTGTTCGCTTTATTCCTCGTTTGCCTGATGGTGCTCTTATTTCCGCAGGTCCAGCTGGAGCGAGTCCAGCCCATTCTGAATACGCCTTTTCCGGATATGCTGCATGCTGTTTTGTTCGGCGTGTTTTATCCGTTTGGGGAAATATGTGTATTTTTCATGGTCTATCCCTACACCCGCAAGAGCCGTAAGATCAACCGGGATATCTTCCTGGCCCTCATCCTTGGAGCGCTGGGTCTGAATCTGATACTGTTCCTCTCTTTGACCGTTCTCGGCGCCTATTTCTCAGAGCATAATTTCTATGCAGCCTATATCCTGGCCCAGAAGATTAATATAGCCAACTTTCTGCAGCGTCTTGAAGCACTGATGGCTACGGCCTGGATTATCACAACCTATTTCAAAACAGCACTCTACTTCTATGCCTTCGTTCTCGGGACCGCCCAGCTATTCAAATTAAAAAGCCACCGTCCGCTGATCTTCCCTGTGGCCTTCCTGATCTACGGACTCTCCCAGCTCATCGCCAAGAACATTATATTCTATGTAAAAGAGATCCCGGACTACTGGGTAGACTGGGATCTCACGCTTTCGCTCGTACTGCCGCTGATTATGCTGATCGTATATAAAGTGAGACAGCGCGCGGCTGCCTCATAAGCTGTAGAGCTATAGGCTGTGCCCGCCTCAGAAGTACAGGCCTGTATACTCGAAGTAGTCAAAATACGCCGCCTTCGCCTGCTGGTCCAGATCCTGGGCGCAGATCCCGGCATAAGAGCCGGTGAAGCCCAGCTTGCCGCCATGCTCATCCGAGAGGGTGCCGAAGTCAAGCGGCGTACACATCGCCGTCCAGACCTCCCCGTCCGGTGAAGCGTAGAACATAATATCTCTGCCGTTAATCTCTGCCTTCAAATAGTAACGTTCCCAGTCCTTCACCGAAATCTGCATGGAGGAAATTTCCCCATATTTGCTGGCCTGACACATTACGACTCCTAAAGCTACCCCTCTGAGTTCATCCGCCGTTACACGCAGATAATAGTAGTCCTTGTCATCATAGTAGAGCACCAGTCCGGCCATCTGCATGAAGCTGTCCGGCTTGAATTCCAGGCAGGTAGTTACGGTGCAGGCAAAATGCTGAATCGGCCTCCCGATCAGACTCTGGTCAAACAGCGATGCCAGGGATTCCCGGCCGCGCAGCCGCAAGAAGCCGGGACGCTCCTGCAGGCTTACCCACGATTCATCGAACGGCACGCGCAGACTCTGGTATGGATGACCCAGCACGGGGCCGTCAAAATCATCGCGCTCCGGCAAGGCATCGAACGGGTGCGGGGGAAGCTCCGGCGCTTCGGTCCGCAAAGCCGGCAGCTTCCCGCCATGCGCCAGGCGCAGCCACCCCTCCTCGGTCCAGACGCAGCGCTGGATAGCCGTCTCCCGGCCCAGCGGATTCAGCTTGCCCGTACCCGGGATCGGGCGGGTGCACAGATGAGCCATATACCATTCCCCGGACTGCGTCTCCACCAGTGAGCCGTGCCCTGCCTGCTGGAAGGCATAGGTCAAATCATGAGCCGTAGTCATGACCGGGTAATCCGGATCAGTCTCATAAGGTCCGGTTAGGCTGCGGCTGCGGGCCATCGTGACCATATGATTCACTCCGGTGCCCCCTTCAGCAACCAGCAGATAGTAGTAATCTCCGCGCTTGTACAATTGCGGGCCTTCCGTTACACCTGTCGGAGTCCCCTGGTATATTTTATGAATAGGGCCGGTCAGCCTGCCACTCTCAGGGTCATACTCCTGCATCACGATGCCGGAGAAATTGCTGTGATTCTGCCGGAAATCCCAGCGCATATTCAGCAGCCATTTGCGCCCGCCCGTGTCGTGAAACAGGAACGGGTCGAACCCGCTGCCGTTCAGCCGCACCGGCGGGCTCCAGGGTCCTTCAAGACTGGTAGCCGTAATCAGGTAGTTATGCAGATCCTTATACACGCTGGAGCGGGACTTTACATCCGTAAACAGCAGATAATACAAGCCGTTGTCATAGGATAGTGCCGGTGCCCAGATGGAGCCGGAGCTTCCGTTGCCGCGCAGGTCCACCTGAGACGTCTCGGTCAGCACACGGGTGAGCGTATGCCAGTGCACCAGATCACGGGAATGATGAATCTCTACACCGGGGAACCATTCGAAGGTTGAGGTTGCAATATAATAATCATCGCCTACCCTAAGGAAAGACGGATCGGGATGAAAGCCGGTCAGCACCGGATTGACAATGGTTGGAGCCATAAATTTTACCCCCTGGTTAATGTAAGTTACAGATTGGATTGAACCGATTGGATTCTTTAGAAGAATCCCCGTTTTTATTGTAGCGCCTGAGGGAACAGAAAGTTATAATGGGTTATAATAAAATGTTTGTATTTTGTCATGTTGGAGGCCTCAGGAAAGCGTTATGAAACAGCTATTCGAACCTGTTCTGTTTGCGAACCGGCAGTCTCTGATCTGGGACTACCGCATTTATACCGACGATCATTACAAAGGATATTACCACTGGCATCAATGCTGTGAAATCATGTTCGTGCACGGCGGACAGGGCAGCATCGTTGTGAATCAGCAGATGTATGATATCCGTCCTGGCATGCTTTTCTTTTTCCAGCCGTATCAGCTGCACCGGATCTATTCGGAAGTTTCACCAGCTTGTCCATTCGTACGCACGATCTTCTATCTCGACCCCCATATTGCCGAGAATCTGCTGCAGGGCTTCAGCAAGCGTAAAGCGGTCTTCTCTGCTCTCTGGCAGGGGAGCAACCCGTATTGCGGCTTTGATCTCGGGGACCGCTTCGAGACCATGGAGTGGATCTACGAGAACTACAACCAGTGCCGGAACAAATCCTCCGAGGAAGATCCTGAGGATATCACGATGCTGCTCCTGCAGCTGCTCAGCTGCCTTGGAACAGGCGAGCAGTCCCTGATCCATACCGGAGAACGGCGGAATCTCCGGTATTCGGAGCAGATCATGAACTGGATAGAGGCTCATTATCAGGAAGAGGTTAATCTGGATCAGCTTGCGGAGGAGACTCATCTGTCGAAATCCTATGTCTCGCGGATCTTTCATCAGGAAACAGGTGGCCGCCTTGTCGACTATCTCACCGCCCGGCGGCTCAAGCAGGCCTGCCGGCTGCTCGGAACTACCGATATGCCTGTGGAGCAGATCGGCATTGCCGTCGGATTCCCGAACGCCTCCTATTTCAATCAGCTGTTCAAGCGGGTCCTCGGGACCACTCCGCTGAAATACCGGAAGGGGAACATGTAGATAAATGACAATATAACGATATTTCTTTATATCAAAGTGCAACTTTCTATAATCATAGGACGCTATACTGAGGCCATATTCTAATTAATGGAGGCATCAGTGATGAGTACAGCATATTGGCAGGAAGTTATGAACCGGCTGGATACGAAGGTATCGCGGATGATAGAGCAGATCGGCGGAAAATGTCCGCATTTTGCCGGAGAAGACGGTAAGTTCGATGATATCGCCTCCGACTGGTGGACGACCGGCTTCTGGCCGGGGATGCTCTGGATTATGCATGATATGACCGGTAAGGACCACTATAAGGATGCAGCCTGGCACTGGGATGAGACGCTGGAGCAATGGTTCGTTAGGCCGACCGTGGAGCTGCATCATGATGTTGGTTTTCAGTTCCTGTCTACTGCCGTAATCAAGAACGTTCTGACCGGGGACGAGGATGGCCTGCGCCGGGGCCTTGAGGCCGCTAACTTCCTGGCGGCACGCTATAATCCGGTTGGCAGGTTCATCCGCGCCTGGAATGAGGACAAACACGGCTGGGTGATCATCGACTGCATGCTGAACATCTCCCTGCTGTTCTGGGCAAGCAAGGTGACTGGCGATCCGCGCTATAGACATATTGCGGTCAGCCACGCGGAGACTGCGATGCAGTATGGTGTGCGTGAGGATGGATCGACCAAGCATATCCTCTCCTTCGATGCCGAGACTGGCGCATATATCGAGAATTTCGGCGGCCAGGGCTATTCCGCAGAATCCTGCTGGAGCCGGGGAGCAGCCTGGGGACTGTACGGATTCATTAATACTTACCGCCACACCGGGGATGAACGTTTCCTGAATACTGCGAAGCGGATTGCCCATTATTTCATCTCCGCCCTTCCGGAGGATCATGTGCCTTACTGGGACTTCCGGCTGGCAGACGACAAGCGGATGTTCCGAGACAGCTCCGCCGCATCGATCGCTGCCTCAGGCTTGCTGGAGCTGGCTGACATCGTGCCTCTTGGCGAGAAAAGCCTCTACGCAAATGCCGCGGAGCGGATTCTGCGTTCACTGACGGAGAACTATGCCACCTGGGACCAGCCGGAGCATGAAGCTATTCTGCTGCATGGTACAGGCAGCGGCGACTCCTTCATCGATGTATCGCTGATCTACGGCGACTATTACTATGTCGAAGCCGTCGCCAAGCTGAACGGCTGGAAGCACCGTATTTTCTAGTCTGGGTATTGGATAACATAAACAGCGGGCCCCCGCATACTGGGGGACCCGCTGTTTGTTGTTTAAATTTATGCTGCTTAAGAGCATTCAGCTGTTGCAGCATCACGATTCAATTCCGGTAAAATCCTGCACAGAATACAACATTTTCTTCATTTTATTAGCTCAAATCCGATAATGTTGTATAAAATACATCATTCATCTTCTTCCAGGCAGCTTTGCAGGAAAAATCCTGTATTTCATACAACAATCCTCCCGAACGCACCGGTATTTTGGGTTCAAAGTTGTAATTCGTACAACACTTTTACTTTAGCAGGTGAATTAACGCTAACCGTTCGCGGCTCACATTTCCCCGCTTTCCCACTTATCAGCTTGCAAATGCTTACCCCCGCTGCTCCTCCAGCCACAAGACCGCCGTCACTCCGCGCGGATAATATTTGCTGCCGGTGATCTCGCCGGAGATAATCTGGTCGCTCCAGCTCCAGATCGAGAGCTGCGGATGCGTAAGCCAGGTTACATGTGCCGAATCGGCTGCATGGCCTTTGTCCTCCCACTCCAGACCAAGAATTTGTCTGGCGATGAACTGGCACAGATAAATCTTGCTCAGCCAGCTGTTGTTGCTGGTGGAGGAGATTTTCCAGCCGCCGTCTTCAAACAGGCACACCCCTTCAACAAGCACGGCCTGCAGATGCGTGTCTAGCGCCGCGATGTATTCGCCGAACCGCCCCCCGCGCTCCAAAGCTTCCTTGCAGCCGGTGAAGTAAGGGAACACGAGGCCTTCAATCGCCGGAATAATCTTGGAGTCATTGCCTTCTCCAATTACAGCCGGGATATAACCGCCCTCGGTAACACTGTCCACAATGGTTGCTGCGCAGAGCTCTGCCTGTCTGCCGGCAGTCTGTGACAGCTCCGTATTGCCGTTATCGCGGAAGATCTTCTCCATCGCCAAATACGCTGCCCAGCATTTACCCGCCAGGTAAATATTGTTGCGCGCCTGACCCAGTGACACATCCAGACTGTCGTACGTAGTAATCTCCGCGCCGCCCATTGTCCGCGAGCTGTCGAGGGCCATCACACCGTTTCGTTTCGCCGGGTCCGGATGATCCCGGTTCAGCATACTCTGCAGGCATCTCTCCAGTACTGTAAGGTTGCGTTCCATCCAGCTGAGGTCACCTGTATGCTCCAGATATACCGCCGCAGTAAGAATCCAGTTCACCAGCTGCTCATGGGTCATATGCGAGAAGCAGCCGTCGATGCCGTACAGCTCATATGAGGAATACCCTGGACGCGAGACGGCATTGGCTACCCCCATATCATGGGTGAAGCTGATCCCGCCCGGATATTCGGCCACGTCTCCCGGGAAACGGACAGTATCCACATAGCTGTACCGGTCTACGAACATATCCAGCTCATTGCGTACGGTCCACGGATTCATTTTCAGCTCATAGAATAGCTGGTCCACTGTAAGATCGAATGTGTTCATCATCCGGTATTCACCTTCGTTCACGACCCAGAACGGCTGGCCTTGGTACTCCAGCAGCTCGGTTGAGCCATAATAACTGCGGATGGCGTGAGCCAGCATGAAGGTCTGATCTTCGCTGAGCCCTGTTCCTTCAAGCATGGAGTTAGCCTGCACTGCCTGCTGCTTCAGCTGATCGAAATGGGACAGCGCATATTCCGCTACCGCCTCTACATTACTGTAATAGCGGTTATAGTAATAACCAGCGTCCATTCCCGAGGTTACATAGCCAGACCGGTGGAAGCAGACTGCGAACCGGTAGACCTTGCGCTCGCCTGCGGGCACATCCATAACCAGTGCTCCAACCTGGCCCAGTCCGAAGGTCCAGTTCTCCTCCAGCTCCGTTGTCAGAATATCCTCCATGGTGAAATGCATAGCGGACTTGACGCTCCCCTGTTCCGCTGCTATCGCCAGGAACCGCCCCTGGCCGACACCGGTCAGCTCTGCTTTGCTGCCCTCGAAGCGTCTCAAAGCGTTATACGGATCATTCCCCTGGAAGCCGAAGAACGCCCGGCGGGCAGCATCGCCTGAAGTATTGTCAACCTCCAGCTCTACCAGTACCGCAGGCAGCAGCACTTCCTTGAGCTCCGCATCTGCAGCTGTTTCCGGGTCCGGAACCGGCCGGACCGGGGAGAGAATACGGAAGGTCAGATCCCCTGCCTGCCAGCTATCCGTAGCCAGCCGGAAATCGCGGGTGATCTCGTCGTCCGCGTAATGATAAAGAATCTGCGGCTTATCCGGGTTCGGATCAGGGTTCTCAATGTCATAGCGCTTACTTTCATCGTCACTGCCCTGCTCATGGAAAGGCAAGGTATCGAAGCCGCGGCCATCCTTGCGTTCCAGGCCAATATATATATTCTGTCTCGGCGGCTTACCCGCTTCCAGATCAAACCCGCCGGACGCTCCCTTAAACCCCAGAGTGAAGCTGGAAAATGAACCAATCGGTGAATGATGGGCATTAAAAAACTGATTTGTCGGCATATCGTAAATGCACTCCCTCCAGGCTGTGTCCCGGCAGTACCGGGCTCATAGCTCTATGTTAGCGCCGGCCCGGCTTATGCAACAGGCGTAAAGCCGCCAATTATTTGGACAAATCAATCGGACGCGGCGGCCTATGCTATAATAGAGCCAACTTTTAGTGAAAAAGAGGTTGAGTATGAACGTATTAGATCCCGGTACACAGCATTCCATGGACGGCCGGATGTCCCCGGATATACAGGCTGCCTTTCATATATTCGCTGCCCACTGGCGCAAGGTGAACAGGGAGTGGCAATATCCGGCGCACACCCATCCGATGTTCGAGATCAATATCGTCCTGCAGGGTTCGCAGCAAATGAACGTAGGCGGGCAGTCTTACATCCAGCACAGCGGCGACATTCTGTTCATCCGCCCAAGCGTGCTACATTCCAGCCTGGGTACGGTTTCAGAGGATGAAATGACCTATTATTGCCTGCATTTCGACATTGATGATCTGGTCCTGCGCCGTTCCCTGATGACGATGGACACCGTCAGCCTAAGCGGCGACACTCCGGAGCTGCAGGCGATCCGTTCTTCGCTCGATGCAATTATCAGCTCGACGATCCTTCCTGATGCCAGCGATGCCCAGCGGGGCCGGCTGGTAACGCTCAATGCTTCGCTGCAGCTGTTCACCGCACTCAGCAGCTGGGTACTGGCTGCATTGCCCTCCCCTGCCCGGAGCACACTGCCCGGTGTTACGGAGAAAACCGTTGCCCTGGCGAATGCCATCGAAGGACTGCTGCAGGAATCCGTATTCACCGCTGCGGCAACCGGCAGCCGGGCCGGAAGTATTGAAGACATCGCCGCTAGGCTTGGCTACAGCCCGAATCACTGCAACCGCGCCTTCCGGCAAATCTACGGATTGCCGCCGAGGCAGTATCTCTCTGACCTGATCATCCGCCATGCCAAGCTGCTGCTGCTGGATAACAGCCTGTCAGTGGAGAGTATCGCCTACCGGCTCGGCTACCGTGATGTCTCCCATTTCAGCAAGCAGTTCAAGCGCTGGACCGGCCTGCCCCCCATGGGCTACCGCCAGCTTACGGCAGAGTCTGAGCCGGTGAAAGAGTAATTCATCCGGACTTACTACATGCCTTCTATTTATTATGCATTTATATGAAATGATTTATATTTATAGACTATTTTCCATCTAATGTTATTATATGGATGAGGCTATATATAAATGGCCTTACATTAAATGAGGAGCGTGAATATTCATGAAAAGATGGACAAGAATCCTGCTGCTGACCGCAGCGCTGTCAATGTCCGGAGCCCTTTCCGCCTTTGCTGCCGCCGAGGTCGAACCCAACAATGAACTCAGCTCAGCGAGCATTGCCCACTACGGTGGTGATTACAGTCTCGGCTACATTTCTTCGATTTCAGATATGGACTGGTGGGTGCTTACCGCTAACCGGACGGGCACCCATAACATTACATTCAGCCGCAATAATCAGCCTTTCAATCTCAACATTTACTCTTCAACCGGTGCCTCACTCTACAGTGGCAACGGCAGCTCTGCCATCACACTGAACCTGGTAGAAGGACAGACCTACCGCTTCTTGGTCTACGCCACCTCGGTCCCTACCAGCTACTATTATCCATATTCAATTGTAGTCAACTAACCGGCATCTCCTTCACACTCTCCTGAACTTAATTGCGCTGCATACACATGCTGAACAGCGGTTCCCGCATAATCAGGAACCGCTGTACTCCCGGCAGTCTTACTCATGATTCAGCTTTGCTCCTTACGGAGACAGGTATCTCATTTTGGTTATTTCTTCTATTAAAATTACCCCTTGGTGGCCCCTGACGCAATTCCCTTAACGAAATACTTCTGCAGGAAGATAAATACGATCAGCACAGGCACGACCGACATGGCGGTTCCGGCAAAAATCATATCCCAGCGCGAGGAGAATTCCCCGATATACCGGTAGATTTCTACAACCATCGTCTTGGCCTGGCCGGAAGGCAGCACCAGCATCGGCATCAGGAAGTCATTCCAGATCCCCAGTCCGTTCAGCACCACCATACTTGCCGTAACCGGTCCGAGCAGCGGGAAGACGATTCTCCAGAAAATCCCGTAGCGGGAGCATCCGTCAATCTCTGCCGCTTCTTCAATCTCCCGTGGAATACCTTTGACGAAGCTGGTATAGAGCAGGCATCCGAAGCCTACGGCACCGGCGACATAGATCATGATAGGTCCCGCCAGACTGCCGTACAGGCCTAGTATTCTCAGCTCTTTAAACAGCGGAATCATATACGCCTGGAACGGAATCATCATGCCGGCCAAGAAATAGATGAAGACCAGCCGCGTCCAGCGGGCATTTCTGCGTTCAATCGCGTAACCTGCCATCGGAATAATCAGCACCTGAGCGACAATCGCCACTACGGTCAGAATAAGACTGTTAAGTATCGCACGCGGAAATTCGGTCTCCGTGAGCAGATATTTGAAGCTGTCTAAATACAGTGTCTTCGGAAAAGCAACCGCATCGCGCATAATCTCGGCGTTGCTTTTGAACGCGGACATCAGATTAAAGAAAATCGGGAAGAAAAAAACTACTGCCACCAGGAGCGTAATGACAAACAGGACAATTTCAGTGATTCTCCGCTTGGTCTGCATCGTCATCTTAGAGCTGCACCTCCCGTTTCTGCAGGAATTTAACCTGGATGACCGTAATGATCAGAATAATCAGGAACAGGACCATGGCCAGCGCCGTGCCGAAGCCTTGTCTCAGCTCCCCGAAGCCTACTTTGTAGATAATATAGGTTAATGTCTCTGTCTCAAAACCCGGGCCGCCGTCGGTCATTACGGCAATCTGGTCAAATATCTTCAGCGCGCTGATCATGGAGAGCACCATGCACACGGTCATCGAACCCGCAAGCAGCGGGAACGTAATATGCCGGAACTGCTGCCAGCCGCCTGCGCCGTCAATGCTGGCCGCTTCATTAAGCTCCTGCGGAATGCCCTGCAGTCCGGCCAGATAGATGATCATATAATAACCCGCGCCTTTCCAGACGGTTGACAAAATAATCGACAGCATAGCGTATTTCGGATTGCCCAGCCAGTCGACGATATAGTCGCCCAAACCGACGGAGGTCAGGATCTGATTAAACACGCCGAAGTTGTAATTCAGAATCATTGCCCAGACAAAGCCCATGACGATCCCGCTGAGCAGGGTCGGGAAATAGAAGATACTTCTGAATAAATTACGGAACCAGCGTACCTTGTCGACCATTAAGGCCATCGCGATTGCAGCAATGTTCTCAAGCAGAACTAGCGTAATTGTCATAACTAAAGTGTTCTTCAAGGCGTTCTGCACCCGCGGACTCTGGAAGATCTCGACGAAATTGGCGAATCCGATATACCGGATGTCGCTGCTGATCCCGTCCCACGATGTGAAGCTTAGGTAGACGCTGCCTGCTGTAGGAACAATGACAAACAATGTGTATAAAAGGAATGACGGCAGGATGAACAACAACGCGTAGGACTGCCACTTTTTCTTTTTCTTGCCCGGCTTCTCTGCGGCTATAAATGACTTGTCTGTATTCACGATGGATGTAGCCATGGTTCCTCTCCCCTCCCTGGGACGCGCTTGTCTAGATAAGGGTAACCTCTGCCGGAGCAGAGGTTACCTTCCGGCGCTTTTATTTACAGTGAATTGGCTTTGACCTGATTGTCATATTCGGTATCAGCCTTTTTCATATATTCAGTTACGTCAGCATCGTTCACAACCATATCCTGGAGCAGCTTATAGTACCAGTTGCGGAATTGCGGAGGAATCAGGTTATCGCCCCACCAGTTGTTGATGGCCAGAGATTTGGTGACACTCGTGTCGGCAATAAGATCCAGTGCAACCTGCATTTGCTCACTTGTCTCATAGGTAACTTTCTCTTTGGTGGAAGGAATGGCATTGATCGAAGCCAGGTAGACCGAGTATTGCTCCGGTGCAAAGAAGAAGCGGATGAAGTCTTTGATCGCTGTCGTCTTGTCAGCATCCTTGGCGGCATCAGCGGATAACGACCAGCCGGCCGGTGACGGGAGACCGATGACATTCAATTTGCCTGCACGGTCCGGGATCGCGTAGAAGCCGAATTCGAAGCCTGGATCAGCTTCAGCAATCTGGGTAAACATCCAGGTGCCGGAATACAGCTGTGCGGCTTTGCCGGATACCAGAATCGACGCGGTCTGATTATCTGCGGTGCTCAGCCAGCCTTTGTCCACATAGTTCTTGAACAGCTCTTTGAAATCAGTCATGCCCTGGACTACATCAGGATCTGCGAAGCTGACGGTCTTGGCCGTACGTTTGGAGTTCCAGTCCGGGTCTTTACTGTAGACATCGTCGATCAGGAATTTATTGACCCAGAAGCCCATATGGAAGATATCCTTGCCGCCTACTACCAGCGGGGAGATACCTGTAGCTTTCAATTTTTCCTGGATGGCAATGAACTCGTCATAGGTTTTGGGAAGCTCGGTGATCCCGGCGTCCGCGTAGGCTTTTTTGCTGTAGATGATCCCTTGCGGAGCGTTGACCTGCATGGGAGCGTTCCATACTTTGCCGTCCACCTGCGGTGGCGATTCGAACAGATCCAGCAGATCGGCCGGAAGCTCGACAATTTTGCCGGCATCCGCGAATACCTGGGTATCACGCATTTCCACCAGATCCGGGAATTCTCCAACCGCATCCTTCGTCTTCAGCCAGTCCAGATAAGCGGCAGATGAAGTTTCACTTAGGTCCTTGATGGTGACGTTAGGATTCGCTTCCATGAATTTCTTGACGGTATCAGCAATGGCCTTCTTGGTCGCCGGGTCACCCGACGCATAACCGATGGTGAAGCTGACATCCTTCTTCGCAGCATCTGTAGCTGCTGTATTTCCTGACGGAGCCCCGGTTGCCGCTGCGTTGCCGCCGCTGGCCGTGTTATTGTTATTTCCGCCGCATGCGGTGAGTACAGTGGTTGCTGCGAGCAGCATGACGGATAATTTCGTAATGGTGTTCTTCATATCTTTAGTAACCTCCCCTTGGGTATACAGCCCGGAAACTGCCGAACCGATGTGCGCATCATCGTCCGTAAGCGTTTCCTTATGCTCCAAGAATAGCATTCAGCCTTCACGGTTAGAATGAACTAATTTAAGGGGGATGTGCGGTAAATTTAAGAAGATTCTGAGCCTGTCAAGTGGAGACGGCTTTGCCGTCCTTTTAAAGGACGGTACCGTTTCAGCGAGAAATAGAAGGATAAGTTACCGTGTGCAACATGTAAATTCTTATATTTACAAAAAAAACGAAGGTCCGCAGACCTCCGTTTTCTTGTGTAGACTATCGTGTAATGTCACTGCCAGTATTCCTGTACCTGCCTGTCGTATTCAGTATCGGCCCGTTTCATATATTCTAGTACATCCCCGTCCTTAACAACCATTTCCTGCAGCAGCTTGTAGAACCAGTTACGGAACTGCGGAGGAATCAGGTTATCTCCCCACCAATTGTTGATCATCAGGGATTTGGTTACGGCTGGATCGGCCATCAGATCAAGCACCACCTGCATCTGTTCACCGGCCTCCCGCCTGAATTCCTGCCTGGTCGAAGGAACCGAATCGATCCGGCTCAGGAATGCGGCATAAGGCTCCGGTGAGAAAAAGAACCGGATGAAGTCTTCGATCGCCTGCTTTTTGAGCGGCTCCTTTGCCGCCTCGGCAGACAGCGACCAGCCGGAGGGCGACTGCAGGCCGACCACATTCAGCTTCCCTTTACGGTCCGGCACAGCATAGAAGCCGAATTCGAAGCCGGGATCGGCTTCCTGGATCTGTGAGAACATCCAGGAGCCGGAGAACAGCTGGGCTGCCTTGCCGGATACCAGAATGGACGCCGTCTGGTTATCCCCTGTGCCAAGCCAGCCTTTATCCACATCGCTTCTGAACAGCTGTTTGAAATCAGTCATGGCCTGGACTACATTGTCATCGGTGAAGCTAACCTCACCGGCCGTCCGCTTCGCGTTCCAGCCGGGATCAGCGGCATACACATCATCAATCAGAAATTTATTAACCCAGAAGCCCATATGAAAAATATCCTTCCCGCCTACAACGAGCGGAGTGATCCCGCTTGCCCGCAGTCTGTTCTGGATCTCCAGAAATTTATCGTAGGTTGCCGGAAGTTTCTTAATGCCTGCATCGGCATAAGCTTTCTTACTATAAATAATACCCTGCGGGGCTGAGACAAACAGCGGGGCATTCCATACCTTGCCGCCGATCCGCGGCGGCTGATCGAACAATTCCGCCAGCTCATCGGGGAGCGGAACGATCTTCTCCGCATCGGCGAAGGCCTCGGTATCCCTCATCTCTACCAGATCGGGGAACTCGCCCACGGCATCCTTAATCTTCAGCCAATCCATATAGGCAGAGGAGCTTGTCTCACTGACATCCTGGACGACTATGTTCGGATTCGCCTGCATGAAGGCCTTAATGGTATCCTCGATAGCCTGCTTCGTCGCCGGATCACCGGAGGCATAACCTATAGTAAAGCTTATTTTACTTCCCCCGGATGCTGTATCCGGGCGGCTCCCCTGATCAACCGCATGATTCCCTCCAATTCCGCCTGATTCGGTTTTGCCTCCACAGCCGGACAGGATCAGCGCGGCCGCAAGCGGCACTATTGTTATTTTCATACCTGATATCCTCGGCATTTGCATCCCCTGTGACCTCCTCATTCTGTGATAACCGGGAACGTCAGCGTAATGGAGGTCCCGACATGCTCTCTGCTGTTCACAGACAGGCCATACGCCTCCCCGAAGCTGGAGCGGATACGCTCATGCACATTTTTCATGCCGACATTCTTGCTTGGAGCCTCCGGGTCTTCCAGAATCTTATTAATGCGGGACAGAGTCTCCCTGCTCATCCCCACTCCATCATCATATATCGTAATCGCCAGCACGTGCTCTCTCCGTTCGACCGTAATGCCGACGGTTCCTTTTCCCTGCAGGCGCAGTCCATGCTGAACCGCATTCTCCACCATCGGCTGCAGAGACAGCTTCAGGATGGGCCAGTCCAGATTAACATCTTGGGCAATATCCAGATGCAGCTCGAAACGGTTCTCATACCGCACAGAAATGATATAGAAGTAATTCTGCAGATGGGCGAGCTCGCTGGCAATGCTTACACGGTCTTCCCCGTAATCGATGACATACTTCAGCTCATTGGATAACGCCAGAATCATATCCGCCACCTCGCCCGCTTCCTTATCCACGGCGTTCATCCGGATCACCTCAAGGGTGTTGTACAGGTAATGGGGCCGGATCTGGCTCTTCAGTGCATTCAGCTCGGTCTGCTTCTGCTTGATCTGGGCCACATAGGCCTCATCAATGTAGACCTGCAGCCGTTCCACCATCCGGTTGAACCCGTGGGCCAGCCTGCCCATCTCATCATTGCTGTTCACGGAGAGCTGGATATCCAGCTTGCCCGACTCCACCACGGCCATCTGCCTGATCAGCTCCCGGATGGGAGCAGCGAGACGTCTGGAGAACCAGGCCCCCATTACAATCATCACAAAAGCACACATGCCGATGGCGATGTACACTGTTGCCCGTGCCGACAGCAGCTGTTCGAACAGGTTGCCGCGGTGGATTTTGGCGATGACCTGGCCATTCAAAAAAGGGATGGACTCACTGAGCACAATCATCTCATTGTTAGTTTGATCAGCAGCTCTAGCCCCCGCCGTACCGGCAGGCTGGTTGCTGAAATACGTCCGCCCCTCTCCGTCTAGCAGGTACAGCTCATCCTTCTCCCCGAGACTCAGCTCACGGAAGAACTGCTGGAATAACGAGGTATCGATATCGAGGAAAAGCGTTCCGACTACCTTGGGCTCTTTGGTCACACGTCCGGAGGTATCAATCAGGCTGCGCCCGATCGTGAACACCTGGCGGTCCGAGCCATAGAAATAACTGTCCTGATGGGTAGGGAAAATAGCCACCTTCGCAGGGTCACCTGCCATGGCGGACAGCCACTCCGCATTCGGAACCGTCTCCATGTTCAGCGACCGGTTGCTTCGCTCCTGAACATACAACTTACCGTCAGACTGACGGATAAACTGGACACTGGAAATATAAGAATCACTGAACAGAACGGTCTTCAGGAAGGATTCTATCGGAATGGTGTTGATCTGCTCCAGCTCATTCACATTCTGTGTCTGATTCTGCGAATAGCTCTCAATGAACCCTTCATAACGCCCTGTATACATTAATTTGGATACTTCATTATACTGATTGAATGCTGAATTCAGATTATAGCTCATATAGAGTACCATTTGCTGCAGATTGCTGGTGGTATACCGCTCCACATAACCGGAAAAGGTCTGTACGGAGAAGAAACTCAGCGCAAAGAGCGGAATCAGCCCGACCAGCAGGAAGGATGCAGAAAATTTAACAAAAATACTCTTCGGTCCCCGTCCCCAGACCGGCACGGGCCATCGTCTTTTCACTCTATGATCACCCTCCAATCCGCTTAGTTCCTGACCGATTGCTTATATTCCTGCGGCAGCTTGCCGAATTGCTTCTTGAACATGTCGCTGAAATGCCGCGCATTGTTGTAGCCGACCCGGTCAGCAATCTCGTAGACCATCAGATCACTCTGCAGCAGCAGCCGCTGCGCATGACCCATCCGCACTTCAGTAACATAATTCTTGAAGTTCTGGCCGGTATGCTTCTTGAAGAAGCTGCTGAAATAATAGGGATTCATATACACCATGGCGGCTATGGACTCCAGCGTAATATTCTCGGCATAATGCTCCTCCACATAGGTTTTCACCTGCGCGAGCTGCGGCATTTCCTTGCCGGAGATCCGGCAGCTCAGCTGCTCGGACATTTTGGACAGGACCGCTTCAAATTCCTGCTGCAGTGCGCAGAAGGTCGGGGCATCCGCCAGCTTTTCCAATAGCGGCTTCTCTCCCTGATTCAACAGCCCCGCATCCGCGCCGAAATCAGCCATATCCTGTTCGAGCTGGATCACAGCATTGTACACATAGGACACCGCCTGGTTCCGGCTATCTCCAGAGAGCAGACGCACGGTCTCCAGCAGCTCGCCGGTTAACGCCATTAGCCGCTCCTTGTCGAGTGATTTGAGCGCTTCCGGTAGGCTGCTCTGGATGGCAGCAAGTGTGGATACAGGTACAGCAGCCTCCATTGGTTCGGCGGGATAAGGAATCACCCGGTTCAATCCGGCAAAATATCTGAATCTTAGCGCTTTCAATGCAGACTGATAGGAATCCGCCGCCTCTTCAATGCCGCTGGCCGGGCGGCCGATGCCTATAGAGACCTGCAGCTTCAGAAAGCTGTTGATTTTGTGATGCAGATCCTCCATTAATTGCTGCGGTTCATTCAGATGCTCATGCTGGAGCAGCACCCCGAAACGCTCTCCTTTGCGGAACACATACCCGTTGCCCCTGCTGTCCACCGTCTCCTTAATGATGTTCAACAAGGCGAATTCCACCAGCTTGCGTTCCCGTTCCTCCCAGCGCGAAGGCTGGCCACCGTATTCATCCGTCTCGATGACACATACGCTGGCATAGCGGGTAATCGCCGTGTTACCCATCCGGGCAAGCGTAGCTGCCGCAGCCTTATTGCCGTCGGTCAACTGCTCCAGCTGCTCCTCAACCGTAACAGACAGGTTCTTCCGCTCATAGGATTTGAGCATTTCCTTGTTGCGCTCTTCCTCGGATTCCTGGCGGATCACCGTAGCTGCGCGGATCACTACCTGCTCCAGCTGTCCCGTATTCACCGGCTTGACCAGATAATCCAGTGCCCCGTATTGTACCGCTTGCTGGGCATAAGTAAATTCCTGATAGGCGCTGATAAAGACCACCTTGATCGGACGCCCGGAATGATGAATTTCACGGATAATATCGATACCGGAATAACCCGGCATACTGATGTCACTGATAATCAGATCAGGATGGCAGCTGTCGATCATCGCCTTCAGCTCTATCCCGTCACATGCTTCCCCTACTATATTAAGCCCGAGGCTCTCCCAGGCTATGAGCTTCTTCAGCCCGCGCAGAATAACCGGCTCGTCATCCGCCAGCAGCACCCGTATCGTCCTGTTCATTGCTGCACCTCCGCATGGTTGTCATTTATATATTATTACAGGATAGCGGCTGTTTCAGTCTGTATTCATGGTTGAAGAGATTCATCCAACTATACTTTATCACGAGAACCCCGGCGGCCGGGTGAAGCTTTTTAAGAGGAAAGCGCAGTTTTTTAAGAATATTGCTGCTCGGGTATACCAGCATCTCAGGCTGAGAGAGAACAAATAAAAGAAACAGCAGCAGTCATATAAGAGGGGAACCTCCATAGGCGGCCGGGCAGCAGGAGAGCAGTACGTCTGTCTGCGGCAAAAGCGGGAGTTCTGTGCGGAGAGTTACAGCTTATCTGATCAAGCACTGCGGCGAGGATTTCGCCGGGGAACAGCTTGCTTCACAGCTGAATATGAATTACAGCTACCTGTCGGCCGCGTTCAGGCAGGCCACCGGACAGACGATTATTGAGACCCATACCAAGCTCCGGATGAACAAGGCCATTGAGCTGATGCGGACGAGTTCGTACAATGTATCTGAGATCAGTGAAGCGCTTGGCTACCCCAACCCTTACTACTTCAGCCGCGTGTTCAAAAAAGTGCTCGGTGAATCCCCCTCCTCCTACATGAAGCATCTGTACCGCACCTGAACATGGGCGAAGCTGGGAACACCGGCCGGACTCATGGTACAATACAACCAGAAATGACCTGCTATGCAGGGCAGGTGAACATAAGACTCTTATATAATCCTTGAAAAAGTTGGTGACCTGCTTGATCTACCTCATTAAATTCGCATACAGCTTTGTTCTGCCGCCGGGAATCTTTGTGATCCTGCTGCTGGGAATGGTGGTCTGGCTGTGGAAAAGCAGCCGCCGGCCGGCGGTCGTACTGCTCGCGGTAAGCCTGCTGCTCTATCTGTCGATGACCTCTGTGGTCAGTGACCTGCTGATTGGCAGTCTGGAACGGCAATATACGCAGCCTTCTGCAGTAGAAGGCGATGTTATTGTCATCCTCGGCGGAGGTGCCACCTCCGGCACCCCGGATTTGGACGGGCAGGGCAATATGTCCGGTCCGGCGGCAAACCGGCTGCTGGCTGCCGCCCGGCTGTACCGGCAGACCGGACTGCCTGTTATTTTCTCCGGCGGCCAGGTGTATGCGGACAGCGGCAATGAAGCCGATATCGCCCGGCGGCAGCTGATCGGCCTCGGCATCCCGGCAGAAGATATCCTGCCGGAGAACCGCTCGCTCAATACCGAGCAGAATGCGGTCAACACCGCTGCACTTATGCAGGAGCACGGGTTCAGCCGTCCGGTGCTAGTCACATCAGCCTTCCATATGCCGCGCAGCATGGTGCAATTTGAGCACGCGGGACTAACGCCGCAGCCCTTCCCGGTTGATTACCTGGCCAGCCGCCCCATGTCACTCTATTTCAACAAATTCACTCCCTCCGCCGGGGCTGTCTCCACCACCGGACTGGCGCTGAAGGAGTATCTGGGGCTTGTGGCAGCGAAGCTGTTGCCTTAACTGCTCAAGCTGCAAACCGGGTAAGACGGACAAGATGGGCAAGACGGGCAAAACTGAGTAACTCTGAACGCTTGTGGTCTGCAATTCCGCTCGTATAAGAGTACCATTGATTACCTTGTTGACCGCACCTCGGCCGTAACGGAGCAAGTCCGGTCTCGCGCGGACTGAGATTCGCCCTGGGCGGAGCAACCCGGACTCCAGCGGACTGAGATTCCGTTATTTCGCTCCATTCTCTCTTTATGGAACTCTCGCGGACTGAGATTCCGTTAATGCTGCCCATTTGCTCTGAAAAGAGCCATTCTGCTTCACTTAGCGGAATCTCAGTCCGCAAGCTGCCGGAAATGCCTGTTTTCCGGCAAATAAAGGCCTCTCAGTCCGCATACTCCTGAACGAACGCATCCATTCACCTCGTTGATCCTTACTTTGCGGATGGGCCGCTAGGTAGTATCCTGCACTATATTACATACATCCTTAGTGAAAGCGAGGAATAACCTGGTGAGCCAGCACGAAGAAATATTAACCGGCGGAAATGTGAATCACATTGTCCGTAAGGCGGACACCGTCCGCCGTCCCACAGGGGATTGGAGTCCTAATGTCCATGCACTGCTGCAGCATCTGGAGAAGCAGAACTTCGGGGGAGCGCCACGTTTTCTCGGAATCGATGACGCCGGGCGTGAAATACTGAGCTATATTCCAGGAGAAGTCCCAGGCAATGCTTACCCTGAACTTAAGCCATATATGTGGTCTCGTGAGACACTTGCAGGTGTAGCACGCCTGTTACGTTATTACCACGATGCGACTGAAGGGTTCAACGCGCAACCAGAGGGAAGCTGGCAGCTCAGCTATGCTAATCCTGAAGCACATGAAGTGATCTGCCATAATGACGCCGCCCTGTACAATGTGGTTTTTCAGAATGATGCTCCTGCGGCTTTGATTGATTTCGACATGGCCGGACCCGGTCCGCGGATGTGGGACATTGCATATTCCATCTACACATCAGTTCCGCTGGCCAGCTTCGCACCTGACTACACATCCGGGTCCACCGTAGCTTACCAATCCGATTTACATGCGGCAGACCGGCGCCAGCGGATACAGTTATTTTTTGAGGCTTATGGAATTCCCGTCCCTAAGGATCTGCATACGTGGATCATTGAGCGTTTGACCGTCATGTGCGACACGCTGAAGAAGGGGGCCGCGAGCGGCAATCCTGCTTTTATGAAAATGGTTGATGAGGGGCATCTGGCACACTATGAGCGTGAGATCCGGTTTATAGCCGGTCACTACGCAGAATGGAGTTAGCCGAAACCGCCAAAGAAGCCGGAATCCCTAGACCTCTAGGAATTCCGGCTTCTTGCTCTACGGCTATTCTTTAATCAGATCCGTAAATACAGCAGACACCACATCTGCCAGCAGCTTAGGCTCAAGCTCCATCTGCATACCGACCCGGCCTGCACTGACGGCGATGGTCTGCAACCCCTCCGCGCTGCTGTGTATGAACGTAGGATACAGCTTCTTCATGCCAACGGGCGAACATCCGCCGCGCACATAACCTGTCCACTTCAGCAGCTCCTTCAGCGGGAGCATCTCGATCTTCTTCGCTCCGGCGGCTTTGGCCGCTTTCTTGAGATCAAGCTCTTCAGCCACCGGAATAACAAATACATAGGGCTGCGGCCCGCTGTGTGATACCAGTGTCTTAAACACAGTCTCCGCCGGGAGGCCAATCTTCTCAGCAACAGCACTCCCGTGAATCTGGCCATCCTCATTATCATAAGTATGAAGGGTGTATCCGGCCTTTTTTGCATCAAGCATACGCATGGCATTGGTTTTGTTCACTTGCATGTCCCTGCTACCTCCAACCACTCTCCGGCGCGCCGGAGCTTTCTTCTGTCCTGCTATGCTCTACCCTGCAAGACCTGCCTCCAGCGGCTAATCCCGCGGGTAATTCACCTGCATAATATCCATGAACGGAACCTTGATAATTTCTTCGTTATATCGCAGGTGTACCTTGCCGGTACGCGAATCCATCTCCACAATCACTCCGCGAACCTGTTCTTCCTTCCCCCAGACCGTCAGCAGAATCTCGGAATCCTCCTGTTTCGCCTCGACCAGCTGATTGCCCAGCTCTTCCAGCACGAATTCGTCGCGGGTTGGACGTTTTGCTACTTTTGCCTTCGCCACACTATGCCTCCAGTAAGCCATTACAAATTTATGATACTTCCGGGTGTAAATGCTCCCGTATATTATAACACGACCTTTACCCCGGGTTTACAAAATAATACCGGTCTCTTCAGCCAATTTTCGCTATCCCCCGGATTCTGCCCTTTATTCCTTATTCAAAAGCGCAGCCCCCGCGATCCCGGGATGGGTCATTTCATACGGATCGAGGATCAGATTAAGCTCTTCCTCACTGAGCACATTGTATTTCAGGCATAAAGCGCGCACGGATTCGCCGGTCAGAATCGCTTCTCTGGCAATACGCGACACCACTTCATAGCCCAGATGCGGGTTCACCGCAGTAATGATGCCGACGCTCTGCTCGACTTCCCGCTGCAGCTTCTCCTTATTGGCCACGATGCCCGCCAGGCAGTAGTCCGTGAACACCTTGAAGGAATTGTTCATAATGCTGATCGACTGGATCAGATTGAATACCAGCACCGGCTCCATAACGTTCAGCTCCAATTGGCCGGCCTGGGCGGCGAGACAGATCGTATGATCATTGCCGATGACCTGAAAAGCGACCTGATTGATCACCTCGGCCATCACCGGATTCACCTTGCCGGGCATGATGGAAGATCCGGGCTGGCGGGCCGGAAGCGTAATTTCATTAAAGCCGGAGCGCGGACCGGAGGCCATCAGCCGCAGGTCATTGGCGATTTTGGACATGTTCATCATGCAGACCTTCAGCGCTGCCGAGACCTCGGTGTAGGCATCGGTATTCTGCGTAGCATCCACCAGATGCTCAGCACTGACCAGCGGCAATCCGCTGATCTCGGCCAGGAGTTCTACCACCCGCGTGATATAACGCGGCTCCGCATTCAGTCCGGTGCCGACCGCCGTCGCCCCCATGTTCACCTGATAGAGATGATGCCGCGTATGCTCGATCCGCTGAATATCACGCTCCAGCACGCGGCTGTACGCCTCGAATTCCTGGCCCAGACGGATCGGCACCGCATCCTGAAGATGGGTCCGTCCCATTTTGATAACCGGATCAAATTCCGCCGCTTTCAGCACAAATACGCCATGCATGCTCCGCATAGTCACCAGCAGCTGCTCCAGCAGAGAGAGCGTGGCAATATGAATCGCCGTCGGAAAAGCATCGTTCGTGGACTGTGCCATATTCACATGCGTGTTGGGACTAAGCTGCAGATAATCGCCTTTGGTTCGGCCCAGCAGCTCCAGCGCGCGGTTCGCAATCACTTCATTCGCATTCATATTCAGCGAGGTGCCGGCCCCGCCTTGAATCGGGTCTACGATGAACTGGTCATGCCACTTCCCGGCAATCACTTCATCCGCCGCTGCAACGATAACATCACCCAATCCTTTGTAGAGTCTGCCGATTTCCATATTAGCCAGTGCCGCAGATTTCTTGACGATGCCCATGGCTTTAATCAGCTCCTGATGCACCCGGTACCCGGTTATCGGGAAATTCTCTACTGCACGCAGCGTCTGTATCCCGTAGTAGGCGTGTTTCTCCACTTGTTTGCTCCCTAAGAAATCCTTCTCCAGCCGGTACTCTATCTCTGTCATACTGCTCCCCCCATGTCCTGTAGTCGATGATCGGCTTTCACAATAGTTATCTTATTCTTTCCTTTGATCTATTAAGATATTACCATTCTTAACATATCATGCTCCAGCCCATCTTGATAGCGAAGCTGGCTGCAGACAGCGCAAAAGAACCCGGCAGACGCTTAAGCATCCCCGGGTCCTCTATAGGTTCATTAATTATTTGCAAGCTTAGACAGAATAACTGTCAAAAGAAACCGGTTTGCCGTTAATCTCTGCTTTTACCTCTGTCAGGCCATTGTCTGTGCATAGCTGCAGATGCTCTTTGCTGATCAGAGAGATATATTCCGCAGACAGAATTTCTCCCGCTCCAAACTTTGGTGCCCGCTGTGCGGCGGCTGCGGCAAACTCATCAAGCCCGCCTATTCCCAGCTCCGCAGCCTGGCTAACGCTTAGCGCTTCAACAACGACTCCGCCCGGCATCCCTGCGGAGATCACCTCGAGATAATCCGGGCGTTCCAGCAGCTCATAGCCATGCGATAAGTAGACGGCAAAATACACATTGCCTGCATAACCGAACAGCGCTGCAGGCTGCTTACTCCACTGCCCCTTAGGAAGAACACCTACAACCAGCTTGTTCTCACCTTCGGGTACCGGGAACAGGGACATGACGGTGTTCTTATGATACAGCACTTCCATATAAGGGCTTTGGTGACGCGGATCGCCCGCGTTATACCCCTGGCCCGGATGGAAGAAGTACAGCCGGTTCACGCCTTCGGCTGCACCCACCGGGAGCGAATACGCCCAGCGCAGCTGCTCATTATCGAACTCCTCTACCCGCTCCCACATGCCGCCCGCCGCATAATCCTCTGTGATGTAGGCATAGGAATGGAGCGGCGGCTGGCGGTCCGGATCACCGGCAACCACCTTCTCGGTTTGCTTCTTGACCTCTACCGCTGCCTTGCGGTTCAGCGCATTTGAACGCACCTGCTCCGGCGCTTCATAGAACAGGAATCCGGCATATTCGGTGCGCGGCATCTCCTCCGGCAGCTTGAAGTCTCCGAACTGCACATAGTCGTGCAGCACATTGCCGTCAGCCGGCACATCATGCGGCCAGCCTCTGGAATGGGCACCTGCCCAGGCGCCCTGCAGATACCACTGGCTCCGCTCGTTCCAGAGATAATCCAGCATCTCGCCAAGGGTACGCTTAATGCCACTGTCTGTCTCCAGCTCCCAGGCACAGGTGAACGCCTGCACCCAGTGCCAGAACCACGGGAGGCTGCCGTACTCCGGCATTCCTCTCTCCCGGATATGCGCCAGTGTGATGTCCAGACTGCGCTGTCCGTCTTCCAGCAGCTCGTCATCCTCGAAGAGGTTACCGAAGATCAGCTTGGCTGCCGTATATTTCGCTTCATGGTGGCCGAACGTCGTTACCGGCTTACGGAAAAAGCTGCTGCGGTAGACATGACCGATGGCCGTGTGGAAGGCAATACGCAGCCCCGCGCTGAACTGGCTCGAATATTGCTTGCAGAACCAGACCATCAGGCTGCCCATGATCTCCACCGGCAGCTCATGCGGCGGCGCTTCTCTGGGCTGCGGATTCAAGCCCAGCGGCCAGTGGCCATAGAGTTCTGTACCGGGCTGGCGGTTCTGCAGCAGAACCGTTTCCAGCATGACAGCTTCCGCCTTCCTTTTCGCTTCCGCCTTATCGAAAGGCAGCTCCAGCGTATCATCTACCGCAGCGGCAAATAAATAAGAAGCATAATAGAAGTTATTCCGCACATCATCATGGAACCAGAGGCCGCTCGCAAGCAGCGGACGCCGCTCCGCCTCCAGTGCGATTGAACTGATAATTTCCTGCTGGCGTATTTTATAAGAAGTCTGATCCTGAAGCCTGTCTGCCATTTCCCTCACCCTCCAATATATATTTTCTGTATCACGAGCCCCTAATCCGGGAGTCATGCCCGCGTGTGTATACATAGAACAACTATCCCTCTTCTATTAGGTATACTCCACCCTGGGAACTCACTGCTTTCCAGCTCTATTGTGCACGCTTTCAGTTCAGATGGCAATCTCTAAAACTAACAAACAAACTAAAATAAACGTACTAAAAAAGATTATCTCTTGCCAAATGAACGTAAATGGATTAAATTGTACCTATACGAACGAAAATACATTTTTCTTAAGGAGATTGAATATTCAATGGAAAGACGTTTTGCATCACATCCGAATGAAGTTAAGCAGTTTGACACTGAGCGCCTGCGCAAGGAGTTCCACATTCCGGTTATTTTTGCTCCGGATGAACTGAAGCTTGTCCTGACCCACGAAGACCGCATGATCGTAGGCGGGGCTAATCCGGTCAATGAGGATGTTGTACTTACAACGGACCTTAAGGAGCTTGGAGTGACTTACTTCCTGGAACGCCGTGAGCTGGGTATCATCAATGTCGGCGGCAAAGGTTCGGTTGTTGTAGACGGAACTGAATATGAAGTTGACTTCAAGGAATGCCTGTATGTAGGCCAAGGCTCCAAAGATGTTATTTTCAAAAGCGCGGACAGCGCCAAACCGGCGAAATTCTACCTGAATTCCGCTCCGGCTCACCAGTCCTACCCTACTACCAAAACAACGCTGGCTGAATCCGAATCCGGAGCTATGGGCGGACTTGAGAATTCCAATGAACGTACGATTCACCGCTTCATTCACACGAACGGCGTGCAGAGCGCACAGCTTGTTATGGGAATGACTCAGCTGAAACCGGGCAGCATGTGGAACACCATGCCATCCCACACTCACCCGCGCCGGATGGAAGCTTACTTCTACTTCGATCTGCCGGATGACTCCATCGTCTTCCACCTGATGGGCGAGCCTACAGAAACCCGCCACATTGTAATGCACAATGAACAGGCTGTCATTTCCCCAAGCTGGTCCATTCACAGCGGCGTGGGTACACATAACTACACCTTCATCTGGAGTATGGCCGGAGATAATAAACGTTACGACGATATGGACCCCGTAGGCATGAAAGAATTACAATAGAAGCAAATCAACTACGGAAAGATGAGGCAGGCGGATGAACCCGATACGGCGACACGAGATGATTATGGAAGTTATGCTGAACCAGAAGGATGTAACAGTGAACGAGCTGAGCGACAAGCTCCAGGTAACGGGAAAAACAATCCGCGAGGACTTAAGCAAGCTGGAGGAACAAGGACTGATCATGCGTGTACACGGCGGAGCTGTGCTGGCACAGAGCGATCAATTCGGGATTCTGCCCTCCAAAGACCCGCTGGATAAGTATTCCGAGGAGAAATCGGAGATCGCCCTGCGTGCGCTGGCACATATCGCCAAGGATGACATCATTGCACTCGACGGCGGGAGCACCACGCTTGAGATTGCCCGGCGGCTGGAGAATATGCCCCTGACGGTCATTACCAATGATGTGTATATCATCAGCGAGCTGGTTCCCAAAGACAACATACGTCTGGTCGTTCCCGGAGGGTACCGTGTCCGCAATATGCTGGCCGGTCCTGAAGCTGTCTCCTATGTACAGAAGCTTAATATTCAAAAAGCCTTTCTCTCGGCGACAGCCGTTCATATTGAGCATGGCCTGTCCATCTATACCGGAGATTTAATCGATTTCAAACAAGCCCTAGTATCCACAGCCCGCCAGGTATTCGCCGCTTGCGATCATCACAAATTCGGGCACACCGCTCTGCGCACCTTTGCTTCACTGCAGGAAGTCGATGTGCTGCTTACAGACAGCGGGCTTGCGCCCGAGACGGTGGAGCTGTTCCGCAAGGCAGGCGTCAACATCGAGTGCGGGTAGTTTAAATACCCATTTAAGCCCTATAAGCGATACTCAATTATGCAACTTAAAGGAGAGAATTATAATATGTCATCATTATTCAGTTTGGCAGGTAAAACAGCAATCGTAACCGGCGCAGGCCAAGGTCTTGGTCAAGGGATCGCTCTTGCCTTCGCAGAAGCAGGCGCAGATGTCATCTCCGCTTCCCTATTCCCAAGTGACGAAACCGTAGCAGCTGCTGAAGCTTTTGGCGTCAAGGCACTCAGCATCGCTACTGACCTGAGCGATCACTCTAAGCTTCAGGGCATGTTCGATGAAGCTGTTGCCTTCACAGGCAAAGTTGACATCCTTGTGAACTGCGCGGGTATGATCCGCCGTACTCCAGCCAAGGATCACAGTGAAAAAGACTGGTTCGACGTCATCAACCTTAACCAGAACACTGTATTCCTGCTGTCCCAGATCGCCGGCCGCCACTTCCTTGAAAGAGGCAACGGTAAAATCATCAACATCTGCTCCATGCTCTCCTACCAGGGCGGCATCAATGTACCAGGCTACACTGCAAGTAAGCATGCCGTAGCGGGTCTGACTAAAGCATTCGCTAACGAATGGGCTGGTTCCGGCCTGAACATCAACGCCATCGCTCCAGGATATATGGCTACTGAGAACACAGCTCCAATCCGTGCGGATCAGAGCCGTTCCGATTCAATCCTTGACCGCATTCCAGCCGGACGCTGGGGAACTGCTGAAGATGTTAAGGGCCCTGCTGTGTTCCTGGCATCCGCGGCTTCCGATTACCTGAACGGACATATCCTTAATGTAGACGGCGGATGGCTGGCCAGATAATTCCGGCTTGGAATTTTGAATACCAGCACCATAAATTGATTCGGCTTGCTCCAACTATAGAGATAATAAGCGCCGTATATACAAACTGAGCGCGTATAGATAGAATTGTTCATAGTTTAGCGGCGGCTGTTCAGAGCAGTTGCTAAACACATCAAACCCCGGATGCTTCTTAGGCACCGGGGTTCTTTGTATGCTCAGTCCGGCCCATCCCTTATCTGAACACGATGAACTCGTCAGGATTGGCACGGATGTAACCGGCGATGATCCGCAGACTATGTGCAGTAAGCTCCTGATATTGTGCGTACAGGGTGGTTACGGCTTCTTGCAGCTCCGGGTCCGCTTCCAAATCTGTAATCGCCGCTTCGTTCCAGCCCGTGCCTGCGCGCAGGTTCCTCGCCCCGAACAGCTCTTTCGATTCCTCAAGTAGTTGAATTAGCGGAGCATCTTCAAAAAACCGCAATCCCTCCAGCACACTGCTCCAGTATCCCGGCTGATCCAGCAGATAACTGAGCCACCCGTAGTATTCTTCTGCGGACTTAGAGCTATGGTCATACAGAATCCGGAACATACAGAGTGCCCTCTGTCCCCTGCTAAGCTGTGCAATTGCTTCATTCTTCACCGCCGGAGATTTCGCGCGGATCTTCATGAACGTGGGTTCCATGCAGGCATAGCCAAGCCGTTCGTCGCTAAGCGAGTTGAATGTAGTACGCTCCATGGGTACTGGCTGCATTATTCGTCCTCCCTGACAGTCAAGAATATAGAGCATGCTTGAACAATGGCTAAATACAAGAAATGCAGGATGAGTATCCCTATGAAGATTAGTCCGGTAACCGGTGTCGGCTGGTCCTCATGTACTGTCATGGGAAAGAGCGCAGCGAACAGGTAGACGAATAAGCTGAAATAGGCAAACCAGAGCAAGCTCGTAATCATAGCTATTCTCCGGTTGTCCAGTATTCGCCGGGTTACATACACGATCAGAATTCCGGTCAGCAAAAAGCCCGCGATATTAATTAGCGTGACCGAACGCTCAACCTTCCCGTACTCCCATCCGGTGATCCGGCTAATCCTCAGTGCATTTCCAATCAGCTCAATTGCCGCAAAGACCGGCAGAGCCAAGATGATGCTGGCCAGATTTAGCTTAACCAAATATTTCATCGTACTCCTCCTGAGCCGTACATTCCCTCTACCACATCTTCATTTGGATATTACTGTATTTCTGTATCTATGGTAAGCTTTAAAAAATATAATCGTCAAGACCCGCTGCATTCCGCATCCTGCTTTGACGCAATTGATGAAGGAGCTTCTGTATGAGCGAAGAGATACTGACTACATTTGATGAGCAAGGCAATATAACCGGAACTGCTCCCCGCGATGAGGTTCACCGCCTCGGTCTCTGGCACGAGACCTTTCACTGCTGGTTTGTCCGTCAGGCTGACAATGGACTGATGATCTACCTCCAGCTGCGCAGCCGGCACAAAAGAGATTATGCCGGACTGCTCGATATCACCGCTGCCGGACATCTGCTGGCTGACGAGACGGCGGAGGATGGGGTCCGGGAGGTACAGGAGGAGCTGGGCCTTGAGCTGGCTTTTGACGAATTAAAGCCTTTGGGGATTATCCCCTACCAGATGGATACAGCCGGGTTTATGGACCGGGAGCGGGCGAATGTTTTTGTTTACGAGAACAAATATGCTCTCAGTGACTTCTCGCTGCAGCGGGAAGAGGTAGCAGGGATCGTCCAGGCCCGCTTCGCCGAGTTCCGCAGCTTCATCGCTGGAGCTAGCAGCACTCTACATGTGCAAGGCTTCCGGGTAACCGATGACGGTGAACGGGCCGAAATTAATGAGCAGGTTGATCTCTCACAGCTCGTCCCGCATGAAACTGCTTATTATTTGCGGGTTATTGAGGGAATTGAAGCTCTTTACAGCAGAGCATGACGTCCGAATTTCAAACCTATTTGCTTACTCGGCTGCTTCCACGGCAAAATGTCAGGCGTAATGCTCAAACTAAATCCTTTAGATGGATTTAATACATTTATTTTCCGTCGAACGAATTGTTTCCTGGAATTACGTGGATAAACAGCATCTGCTTCACTGCAATTCATCGTTAGAGGGAAATACGCCACAATTAAATGTGCTTTTTCCACTTGTATTCCTTAAAAGGGTGGATTCGGCAGGATTAAGTGTCCTTTTCCCACTTGCTTTCCAGAAATCGCCTAAGTCGCAGCAGAGTTAGAGGCAACACAGCATTTTGGAGGCTTATCATT
This sequence comes from Paenibacillus sp. IHB B 3415, assembly GCF_000802655.2. Classification (NCBI taxonomy): domain Bacteria; kingdom Bacillati; phylum Bacillota; class Bacilli; order Caryophanales; family Paenibacillaceae; genus Paenibacillus; species Paenibacillus sp. IHB B 3415. The sequence continues at coordinate 49,781 of NZ_JUEI01000010.1, forward strand.
CAAAAGGCAGAACCCGATTTTTAGCGGGTCCTGCCTTTTTTAACTCATTGCTTATATTTTCAGCAGATTATACCTTTGCAGTCTGGCGTTTCAGCATAACCAGCCCGTTGACCGGCAGCTTCAGCTCTGCTGGTGCAGCGGCACCGGATTCGAGATCCGTATACTCCTGACCATCCAGCGTTACCACTTGCTCGTTGCCGCTGAAATTCTGCACAAATACATAATCATGCTCGCCGTCACTGCGCAGCTGAGCCGTTACTCCTGTAGGAAGCTCGGTGTTCAGGGCGCGGCTGATGCGTTCTTTTCCGGCAATGGCGGCGTACAGATCCACATAGAACTGCGGGTCCTTCACACGTGTGGCCAGATGATAGGCTTTGCCTGCCCCCAGCTTGTTCACGGTCAGTGCCGGACGTCCGGCGTAGAAGTCGCTGCGGTAATGACCCAGCGCTTCTGCACCCTCCAGATGAATCAGCTCAGCGATTTCATGCGCATCATAGTCTCCGGTCAGCTTCAGGGTGTTGCCAGGGTCCATCACGAGGCCGTTCAGATCGCGGCTGTGCAGCCCTTCTGTCTCTTCTGCCCAGATACCCAGGGTTCTGCGCAGCGGGCCAGGGAAGCCTCCCAGGTGGCACAGGTCGGTCTCGCCAACGACTCCCGACCAATAGGTAGCCAGGAATGTGCCGCCCTGCTCTACATACTTCTCAATCCGCTTGCCATTTTCTTCGCTGATCAGGTACAGCATTGGCGCAATTACCAGCTTGTAGCCGGACAGATCATCACCAGAGCCGACCACGTCCACCGGAATCCCCAGCTCCCACAGTCCACGGTAATGCTGAAGCACAGTCTCTTCATATTTCAGCCCGGAATTGCGGATACCCTGGGCATCCTTAACCGCCCAGCGGTTGTCCCAGTCGAACAGGATAGCTGTTTCGGCAGGAGTGGTTGTACCCACTACATCCGTTAATCCTGCCAGCGTACGGCCAACCTCAGCCACATCTCTGAATACACGGGTCTCCGCATGTCCGCTGTGATCGACAACTGCGCCGTGGAACTTCTCGCTGGAGCCGCGGCTTTTGCGCCACTGGAAGTATTGCACGGAGTCTGAACCATGGGCTACCGCCTGCAGGGAGGACAGCTTGTGCATACCCGGACGCTTCAGCTTGCTGACAATCTGCCAGTTCGTGAGCGAAGGTGTGCTTTCCATCAGCAGGAACGGTTTCTTTTTGAAACTGCGGTACATATCGTGGTGCATCGCCGTCCAGGCTGCCAGCCGGGCATCATCATCGTCCTCGGTATACCCCCAGTCCGGATAAGCATCCCAGGATACGACATCAAGGATCTTCGCCAGGTTACGATAATCAATACCGTCGATCATATGCATGTTGGTCGTCACCGGCAGTTCAGGATTGAAGCTGCGCACCGAGTCAATCTCATGCTGGCAGAAGTTAATCGTCTGGTCACTTACGAAACGGCGCCAGTCCAGGTTAAGACCATGCACCTGAGTCTCTCCGTGCGGAGCAGGGGATTCAATCTGTTCCCAGGAGGTGTACGTATGGCTCCAGAACGTGGCCCACCAGGCATGATTCAGCTCGTCCAGACTTCCCTTATATTTAACCTTGAGCCACTCTCTGAAGGCATTTTGACAGTAATCACAGTGGCATTCGCCGCCGAATTCATTGGAGATATGCCAGCCGATGACTGCAGGGTGATGGGCGTAACGCTCAGCCAGCTTGGAGTTCATCAGTGCGGTTTTTTCACGGTAGACCGGTGAAGTGAAGCAGTGATTATGGCGGACCCCATGCAGATTGCGCACCCGGTTCCGTTCTACCCGCAATACCTCAGGATATTTCTCCGACATCCAGGCCGGACGTGCTCCGCTTGGCGTAGCCAGGAAGGCATAAATTCCATTATCCTTAAAAGTATCCAGCAGCTGATCCAGCCAATCGAAGGTGAATACTCCTTCTTCACGCTCCAGCGATACCCAGGAGAAAATCCCCACGGACATTACATTGCAGCCTGCCAGCTTCATCATCCGGATATCTTCTTTCAGCACCTCAGGGTATTTCAGCCATTGCTCGGGATTATAGTCGGCACCATGCAGCATTACAGGAGCCTTGCTGCTGATTGCAGGAACTATGCTGTTCATATTATTACATTCATCCTCTCGTATAGGGTTCGATGTTAGAATGGGACTTTTCACTGATATAAGTTCTTCGTCAGCTCTATCCCTTTAGCTTGTAACCGTTTATACTATTTATAATAAAGGATAATCCGCTGCCAATGGTAGTATAATAATAGCGTTTCCATAGCACAAAATGAATATGAGGTGTGTACATGCTCCCCTTCTCCCTGATTGAAATGCCGCGCGACCTGAGCGCGTTTCCCCTATACCCTTATTCGGTCGGCCGCCATATCCAGTATCATCATGTGCGTCCGGCCGGATTCCCGGTGCATCAGATTTTCCTGATCCGCAGCGGCAGCGGACGGTTCCGCGACCTTGAGAATGGCACTGAGACGGTGCTGAAGCCGGGAATGGCCTATGCTTTTCCACCCGACCGCGGGCACGAGTATTATCCGTTGTCACATGAGCCGTGGCATGTAGGTTTCATCGGCTTCCATGGAAGCCAGTCAGCGTCTGTGCTGGAGGGACTCGGCCTGCTGCCGTCTGCGCTGTTCCATCCTGAACGGTTCGAGGATTGCTGGGATATGATCGGCGGAATCTGGCATACGGTAAATGGAAACAGCACCGGCCGCCAGGAGGAGCAGTCGATGCAGGATCTGTCGGTAACCCTCTACAGGCTGCTGCTGATGCTGCGCAGGAGCGAATTCTCCGCCGGTACGGCGACCCGCCTGGAGAACGAAAATGTACGCAATGAAGCTCTGAATAAGGCCGTCAGCCTGATCAACGAGCATTTCACGGAGCCACTGCTGATTACGAATCTGGCCGCTGCTGTCGGTTACTCTGTCCAGCATTTCCAGCGTCTGTTCCTGCAGGAATACGGCGTGACTCCGCATAAATATCTGCAGAATCTGCGGCTGCAGCGCGCCGTACAGATGATCACCGAGGACCCTGAGCGTCCTGTGCAGGATATCGCCCTCAACCTTGGCATGGACACCAATTATTTCATCCGCGTCTTCCGCAAGGCGCACGGAGTGACTCCGGGGGTGATGCGGAGCCGGCTTGCAAATGAGCGGGATAGTCCATTAACGTAGGGTTCCATGTAATACTTTTACATGAAAGACTGCTCACTACTTTAAATGTATGCAATATTCACTTCATTTCATTAAGCTTAATAAAAAACCTACTCCCATACATATTTCGAATCGAAATATACCCTTCCTTCTCTTTTAAGTAGGCATCAAAATTATTAATTCGTTCTTTTTCAGAGCTCTCATTAAAAGCTTTAAACCTATATAGGAGGGCGTTATTTAAGTGTTGTTCAGCAGAAAAATAAATCTTTATATTGTGGCTCAAATTATCAAATATAAAGTTTTCCCCATTATAATCATTGAGATACACTGGTAAAGAATCTGTTTGAACACCATTCACTATAAACTTTCCGTCTGTATCCGAAAGAATCCAATCATAATTCGCTAAAAAGTCACTGATATCCCAAACTGCATGTGTTTCTGCATGTGCTGCAAATCCTCTCATACCATATACGTCAGTATCCTTTGGCTGTACAATCCTTCTATTTGCGGAAATCCAACCGTCCGGCAAGCTGTGCAAAGGATATTCCAGTGCATTTTCACTAATCGGCATCCCCATTTCGGAAGTAAAGAAGTCGCACCAGGCATGTGGTAGTAGAATAGCGCCGTAACATCTATGCGTAGCTCCTCTATCTCCTTGATAGTTTTGCCATGATACTGCAATATCAGTAAAGCTGATTTTCCCAATATTAATTCTATTTATGAATATGAATTTAAGAATATCGATATATTGGTGTGGCTTATTATCAAGGCAGATCGTGCTAATCTCGGTATGAAACGCAGCGGTACAAAATTCTTTTAAATAGCATGTTTCTCCGTCATAAGTCAGAAAATTATCTGCCAGACCATTTATGAATGATAGATTCTCATACTGTTCAATTGTTTCTTTATCTGGAGAGTATTGCTTGGCGAACTCTTTCATTACAACGTTCTTACATAAATCACTCTTGCACTTTTGTATATCATTATTTGACAGCCAGGTACTAACGCTGGCTTCGAATCGCTTATTCAAAACAACGATGTCGTTTAAAAAGCATACTACCTCGTTACATTGTTCATTTGTACATCCAGTGTAATATTGAGGTATTCCTTGCACATAGTATCTGGCATAAACTATTTGCTTATCTTTAATGCCGTCACCACACCAAAGTGCTCTAGCTGCCCTACATGATTCTCTATTATTATTTAGAATTTTCTTCATAGTGCGGAGATATTCATAAAGGTTTTTCTTATTCAGATCCTGCCTCTCCTCAACAAATGGCAGATTGGATAGATAACACCAAATAACAACATCTTTCTTGGTTTCATCGGTCTTATAATTATTATGCAAGAATATATTTAACATCTTAAGGTAGTTGGTATCCCTGATATTCCAATGCTGCCCCTTACAATAATCACTAGGATACTTATTATATTGAGTTAATGAGTAACGAATACACGAAAGATAGTCAGAATATACATTCTCCATTTCACGCATCATAGCATCTAAAATAGCTTCGAGCCGTTGGAAATGCTCTTGCTTCAACCACCTAACGTCTGTAGATTTATAAGCATTATCACTATGCTTTTCTTCTATCCACATCATACGCAAGCAGTATTGCATAAAGAAGATCAGCATCTCTTCCTCACAATGAACAACTACCGTTTTGGAAATCCCATCATCGGTTTTTTTTTCTAAATGTTTATAAGCAGTAAAGAATTCAAGCCATTGTTCTCCATTTTTAACGCGAATGTTTTAAAAGTATCTTTGCCCAACAAATTACCGGCATGATGATATAACTCCGCTTTGAATATTTCATAGGATTTTAAATCCAGACCATCGTTGATATCTAAGAAAAACTGTTCTGCATCTTCTAATTTATCAACAGGAACCAAATCAAAAACCACTTGCTCAAAAAGAAAATCGAATGATATTTTATCGGACAGCTTATACTGAGGATCAAACTCCTCAATAAGCTTAGCCAGTGAATATGTAGTGAAATCAACAGCATGTTCCTTATTTATTTTTGTCGGGTTGTCCAACCATGAATTCGCTACCTCCCGGCCTGTAAACGAAAATTTTCTAAGGAGTTCTTTCACCTCTGTATCCGGGCCTTTCAACAGATAAGAGCAAAGACACACAAGGGTCGTCAAGCGTTGCTGTCCGTCATAAACATAAAAACATTTGTTTTCTTCGTAGCCAACAAGGCAGCTAAAGTTAAATTCCGGGCCCTTCTTAGCGCTTTCAGCCATGGCTTTTAATAGCTTTACAAACTTCTCGCCACCGCTCCCCATAACATAGTCACGTTGAACATCGGGTATAATAATTTGATCAAACTCGCTTAGCATATCTTTTAAAGACCCTTTTATCATTTCCACAAAATAACCCCTCTAGTTATTATATTTCCCCTCGATATAGGCAGAATATATTTGCCGAAAGATATCAAATTCCTCCGCCCCGTTATCTAGCCAGTATTGTTGTTTTGCTTTATCCGTTTCTCTGTTAAATTCCTCTCGAATATTCATCAACTTATCAATATATTTGAGCGGATCAGGTTCATTCTTCAATTGAGATTCAATAAAGCAAGCTTGCTCAAACGGCTCTGACAGTTCACTACACTCTTTCCAGAGGTATTCCTCCACATATTTCTTATCATTGTTTTTTAACATTCCAAAAAAGCGGAATTCATTTTTACTTTCTTGTTCGCCGCTTCGTCCATTTTTCAACTTGTATAGACAACTAAAAGCATTATAGCTGTTCCAGTTCTTTGTACTTATATCACATGATAAAGCTGCTAAAATATCCCGGTAGTGGTTCAAGTGAGATAACTCTTTGCCATACTCATAACCTAGCGTACTGCTCACATCATATTCATCACTTCCGTAACGCTCACAGCACAATAATTTTAAACGGTTCTCATCAGTATAGTGCTTATCTTTTTTCCTTTTTTCATCTTTTTCCGGTACTCTCTTTTCACAATATCCCTGTTGTACTAGTTTCCATACATCTTTTTTGAGAAATAACATTTCGGATAACTCTTCAAAAAGATGCAGCATTTTTTTTCTTTGCTTATCCTCTTTCGAATCCATAATTAGATTAGCTTTAATCCGATCTGAAATAACAAACCGGGTTTTATTTTTGTTCAGATTGATAAACTCATCAAATGGCTGTGTTCCAGAAATATGCAGGAGGAAATATACATTGTTTCTTATGTACTCGATAAATTCATCTGCATCTTCGGGTTTGTAAGCACGGTATCCGCCAGATTCTGTCTGACTCTCTTTTGTAAGCTCTAGCACTGTTGTCATTGCTTTGTAGTTTTCCTTGAACCGGGACAAATCAGTATACATTTTTTCTTCTGGAATCTCCCATAGAGCAATATTATTTAAGTAGCTTTGTCTTTTGACAACAGGTTCTTTAACGCCCTCATCTCTTTCGAATCGAAAAGAAAAACATTCTTCATTGGGCTTTAGGTATTTCAACAGTAAGTACAGAGTTATGATCCGTTGTTGCCCATCTACTAATTGCATTATGCTATCTGCTTCACGGTATAATGTAATCATTCCCACAGTATACGTTTCTTGCTTACTTAAGAATGCAGACCATAAATCAGCAGCTAATTTTGAAGCAAGTTCAGTACTCCATTTGTAATTTCGTTGAATAAGAGGAATATATACATCATTTTCGCCAAAGCATTCTTTTATAAGATAATCGAATGAAACCATTTTGTTATTTTTCATATTTGCCCTCCATCAGTTACATTGACGCAACACTTTTACAAAGACATTTGTATAAATTCATCTTTAAGTTTTCTACTCCGTTTTCTTCTATAGTGTAAATATTCTGTAGTGACCAATCTTCAGGCACTTCCTCTGTTTCCCAATCCATAAATGAAAGCACAAATTCTATTTTTCCACTGGGCTCGGTGATAACTATATTATTCAAAAAATTATAATAGGAATCATAAAAGTTAATCAAAGATTCATTGAATCTAAGCTTTTCCTGTATAGTTTTTTTGTCTTGTTCACTAAGTTGACTATGATCTGAATTCGACAGCTCACTTTGGTCTTTTTGAAGTTTATTTATATTTTCTTTTGTGTTAGTTTTCTCTCTTTTTAGTATAGAATCATGATTACCCGCGAAATCCTTTTCTTTATTTTTGCTTCCAGTGTATTTCTTAAAATAACTATAGATCAGTTGACCATATTCTACAGCATCGAATGTAAGGTGGCAGCATTTCTCAATACAAATTTCTGTATTCATCCCCGCTGCATACTCATGAATATCCCAGAGAGTATCACTTGCAATTACTTCTTTATCAGCAATTGGACTAATCCTTGAGCTAATCCCTTTATCTCCGCCTTGTACATGTTTGTCTCTTAAATATGAAAGCAGAAAAAAATCTAATTGATTGTTTTCTATACCGGTTTTTTGCTGTTCCTCGTCAACTTCTGCTTGTGAAATAAAGGTAGTACCGTTCAGAAAACGTTTAGACCAATTGTTAAAATTTTTAGCCTTTTGCTTTCTGGGATGGCTGAAGTCCAGACAAAATCGAGGCTTATGTACAACATCAAAATTATCATCTGATGACAGATATTCTTGCAAAGCAAATCTTTTATTTCTATACTCGATGAAATTGATTGGGGCATCTTTTATAACAAACAAATTTGCAAATCCGTTCTCGTTAAGTTGCATATATTTAAACAAGTCTACTCCGAAACATTTGGACAAGGACTTCAATCTTATTTGTCCGCCTCGATTAATATGCTCTTTGCAGGCATGAATAATGGACTGAATTCCTCTTTCTTTTATTTTATTGTTTTCATTATGATTCACTTGAAGCCAGTCATGCCAAGTGCTATCTTTTCCATAACCTACGCTATACAGAGTAGAGGTAGACTTTTTAAATTTCATATCATAATACCAACCCAGACCAATATTGTTCATTTCCTCTATGCTGTTGCTCTGAATATAATAATCAATTAATTTTTTCGTGAATTCTTCATCGAAAGTCTCATATTCTTGTAATAAGTTTTCGATTATTGTACAGATTCTCACGTAGTAAATAGCTATTTTCATTTTATTTTGCGAGGATTGACTGCCATCTGGTAAAATAATTCTTAGTTTTTTAAGCAGTACTGAATCATCCCTAAACACTGCTTGACCGCTTCCAATGTTATGTAACATCTCTAAGTCATTGTATGTATCTTCGCTAATTTTACCATCAAATGCTCCATGTTTTTTTAGAGCAATACTCATAGATAGAGCCTCCTAAATCTTAAAATGTTATTATTTGATAGTTATTTTTCCCAACCTTGTGATTCAATCTATAAATATTGCTAATTATAACTATTCTCTATCATAGTTACAAAGCAAAATTGAACATTACAAAAAGACTGCATCAGCAAAGTGTGCAGTCTTTTCGTAAAATATAATTAACGGCGAAGCTCGTTAAACCGCCATAAACTGGCTATTATACAAGCGGGCGTAATACCCACCGCTCTCCACCAGCTCCTCATGCGTTCCGCTCTCGACAATGTCGCCGTCCTTCATGAACAGAATGAGGTCCGACTCACGGATCGTGGACAGCCGGTGGGCAATCACGAAGCTGGTACGGCCGGAGATCATCGCCAGAAAAGCCTTCTGAATCCGCACCTCCGTCAGCGTATCAATACTGCTTGTGGCCTCATCCAGAATAAGCATCGGCGGATCGACGAGCATCACACGGGCGATGGTAAGCAGCTGCTTCTGGCCTTGGGAGAGATTATCTCCCGAGCCGCTTATTTTCGTATTATAGCCCTCGGGCAGCCGTTTGATGAAGCTGTGTGCATTCGCGGCTCTGGCGGCGGCAATGACCTCCGCTTCCGTTGCTTCCGGCTTGCCGTAAGCGATATTATCGCGGATCGAACCTCCGTACAGCCAGGTATCCTGCAGCACCATCCCGAAGTTACGCCGCAGACTGTCCCGGGTAATCGAAGTAATGTCCGTACCGTCAATCCGGATGGTGCCGCTGTCGACTTCATAGAAGCGCATCAGCAGGTTGACCAGCGTGGTCTTCCCCGCTCCGGTCTGGCCGACAATCGCCACGCGTGTACCCGGCTTCACCTCCAGACTGAAGTTCCGGATCAGCGGCCGTTCCGGGGTATAGGCAAAGCTTACCTTGTCGAAGGTAATCGTACCCTGACTTCCCTTCATCACTACAGCACCCGGAGCATCCGGATTCTCCTGCGGCAGATCCAGAATGTTGAAAATACGCTGCGCCGATGCCGTCGCCGACTGCAGCTGGGTAATGACCCCGGTAATCTCATTGAACGGCTTCGCGAACAGATTCGAATAGATCAGGAAGCTGGACAAATCCCCGACGGAAAAATGTCCCCCGATCACAAGCGCACTGCCGATCATCGCGATCACCGAGAAGGTAATGTTGTTTACAAGTCGTGTAGTCGGATTAGAGAGGGAGCCGTAGAATTGTGATTTGATCCCTGTCTTGTACAGCTCATTATTCCGCTCTGCGAAGCCTGCAAAAGAGCGGTCCTCATAGTGATAGGCCTGCACTACCTTTTGTCCGCCGACAAGTTCCTCCACATAACCGTTGAGCCCGCCGAGGATTTTGGCCTGCTCCCGGAACATCTGCTGCGAACGCATTGTAATGAAACGGGCAACGAAGAAGGTCGCCGGTGCAGACAACAGCACCACCAGCGTCATCACAGGGCTGATATAGAGCATTAGCCCGATAGCCCCGGCAATGGTCACGATCCCCGTCAGCAGCGTGGAGAAGCCCTGCAGCAGCCCGTCAGAGACAGCATCCATATCGTTCACGAACCGGCTGATGCTGTCGCCTTGCGGATGATTATCATGAAATTTCAGCGGCAGCGCGTCCAGCTTGTCAAACAGCTCGCGGCGGAGATCGTAGACTGTCCGGTAGGCAAGCTTATTCGTATAGTAAGTGAGCAGCCAGCCGAAGAAGCTGCCAACCAGATATACGGCTCCCAGGATCAGCAGCAGGCGGAAAATCTCCGGGAAGTCCACCTGATCGGGCCCGATCATATGGTCAACCGCGCGGCCGATCAGCAGCGGTCCGGTCAGGCTGGCAATCACACTCAGAATGGCGCAGATGACTGCCCCGATGGTTATTTTCCGGTATTGGCTTGTATATCTAAACAGCCGTTTCCAGGTCGCCCTGCTATTCATTGTACGGCCTCCTCGCTTGAGAGCTGGGACATGCAGATTTCCTGATAGACCCCGCAGCTCTCCAGCAATTCTTCATGGCTGCCGATACCGGCAATCCGCCCTTCATCGAAGACAATAATCTGATCCGCCTGTCTTACGGTACTCACCCGCTGGGATACAAGCAGAACTGTCCTATCTCCGCTGTTCTCGTTCAGTGCACGGCGCAAAGCTGCATCCGTGGCAAAATCCAGCGCACTGGAGGAATCATCCAGGATGAGTATAGGCGGACGCCCTACAACCGCCCGGGCAATCGTCAGCCGCTGCTTCTGTCCTCCGGACAAATTATGTCCTCCGCGTGCGACAAGGGTATCCAGTCCCTCCGGCAGCTTGGCAATGAACTCTTCCGCCTGGGCCACCGCTGCTGCAGACAAAATCTCTTCCCGGGTTGCAGAGGCCTTGCCCCAGCGGATGTTATCGGCAATTGATCCTGTGAACAGCATGGCCTTCTGCGGCACAATGCCAATTCTTCTCCGCAGCTGCTCCAGCCGGTACTGCCGCACATTCACACCTTCCACCAGAATTTCACCCTCTACTGCATCATAGAACCGCGGAATGAGGTTCACGAAGGTCGACTTGCCGGAGCCGGTACTGCCGATTAGTCCGACCGTCTCCCCCCGGTGTATGTCGACCGTGATATTCTCCAGCGCAAGCTCACCGGTTGTGTTATACCCGAACGAAACATTGCGGAAGGAGATTGCAGGCAGCGAATCATCACGCTTGGCCGCCGGCGCATCTGCCGCAACCTCGGCAACCGATGCCGTCATTGCCAGTACCTCGTTGACACGGTTGGCGGATGACGAAGCTTTGGTGAACAGAATAACGAGATTGGATACCACAATCAGCGCCAGCAGGATCTGGGTCACATAGTTAATGAATGCAATAATCTCCCCCTGTGACAGCCGCCCGGCATCGATATGAATGCCGCCTGCCCACAGAATGGCGATAATCGCCGCGTTAACCACCAGCGTGGTCATCGGGCCCAGCCAGGCGGATATACGTCCGACCCGGATTGCGGTCTGCGTCAAATCCTCAGAAGCTTCATTGAAGCGCTGCTTCTCCCGGCGGCTCTCGGCAAAAGCGCGGATGACCCGGATACCGGACAGATTCTCGCTAAGCACCAGCGCCAGACGGTCCAGCTTAGCCTGATATTTGCGGTAGAGCGGCGAGCTGCGCGTAATGATGAAATACAGAATGACTCCGAATACCGGAGTAGCCGCAATCAGGATCAGCGACAGCCGGAAATCCAGAATCATCGACATGATGATCGCCCCGATGCAGATGAACGGCGCACGGATAACCAGCCGGATCAGCATGGCAACGGCCAGCTGGAGCTGATTGACATCATTCGTGATCCGGTTGATCAGCGATGGCGTGCCGATAATATCAAGCTCTGCGTATGATAACGATGAAATATGCTTGAACATTTTGTTGCGCAGCGATGTGCCGAAGCCCTGAGATGCCCTGGCTGCGTAATACTGGCAGATCATGGAGCAGCCGAAGCCGAGGATGGCCATCAGCACCATCAGGGAGCCCATACGGTAGACATAGGCACTGTCCTGCCTGCCAATCCCGTTGTTGATAATCAGGGCCACAATCGTCGGCAGCAGCAGCTCCAGAATCGCTTCCAGCAGCTTGAAGATCGGCCCGATGATCACTTCTTTCCTGTAAGGCTTTAGAAAAACAGCAATTTTGAACACAGTAATCCTCACCTAACCTACGTAATATGTATTCGTTCTTGAAAAAAACAAAAGACCCGTTATGATTATGTCATACCTGCTTACATATTAATAATATTGGTTTCGTATCTTTGCCATATGAATTTCATATGGAATGTGATTGAAGACGCGGGACGGGAGGCTGTAATAACATGGATATCCGCCAATTGAAATATTTCCTGGCGATTGCCGAGGAAGGTCAAATCACCTCAGCAGCCAGGAAGCTGCAAATGGCCCAGCCGCCGCTCAGCCAGCAGCTGAAGCTGCTGGAGGAGGAGCTCGGGGTCAAGCTGGTTGAACGCGGTCCGCGCAGCATCCAGTTAACCGATGCGGGAATTATTTTGCGTAACCGGGCACAGCAAATTCTTGAATTAACAGATTCGACCACGAGAGAAATCAATGATTTTGCCAAAGGACTGAAGGGCAGCCTCTCGATCGGCACCGTCTCCTCCTCCGGAGCCACCCTGCTGCATGACCGGCTGGGCGAATTCCACAAAAACTATCTGGGCGTTACTTTTGAAATTCATGAAGGCAATACGTTTATGATCATCGATCTGCTGAACAAAGGCATCGTCGAAATCGGCATTATCCGCACCCCTTTTAATTCCAGCAACCTGGAATGTCTCTATCTCAATTCGGAGCCGATGATTGCCGTTATGACCCCTGTTTATGACTGGAATTCAAGCGAAACGGCTATTTCACTCGGAGAGCTTCAGCATAAGCCGCTTATCATTTACCGCCGCTTTGAGCAGCTCATTCGTGAGACCTGCCTGGAGCATGGCTTTGAACCGCAAATTTTCTGCATGAACGATGATGCGCGGACCACCCTGCTCTGGGCCAACGCCGGACTTGGCATCGGGATTATTCCCAAATCTGCCTTTGAGCTCGCGAATCACAGCAACCTGATCTATAAGGAGCTCCGGTGTGAAGCGCTGCATACCCGTGTAGCCGCCGTCTGGATCAAGGACAAGTATTTGTCGTCGCTGGCTACCAAGTTTATCGAGACTTTCCGGGTACGCTGAACGCTGAACCCTGAACATACCATTCCGGCTCCGCAGAAGTGCAGTTATCCGGCCCGGATATTCTGGAGGATGTATGTCCAGTTTCTGCTTCCTTCATCCTGTCCTTCAGGCCGCCTCTACCCTGCATCCCGCTGGCAGAACCCGGGATTCTGACGTTTCACACCGCATGGACTAAATGTTGTACATCTTACAACTCAGCTAACAGAATACCAAGGTGTTCACACAGATTGTTGTATGAAATACAAGAATTGTCCCGCTAATCCGCCCGGAGGAGCATAAATACTGCCTTTTATACAACAATCTTGAATTATAGCCGGGATTATAGTGGAATTGTTGTATTTTGGGCAGGATTTTATATTGACTCTACCCTTCAACCCAAAAACACCCCGCACTGGTCTGCACCAGTAGCGGGGTATTCTTGTATCGCAGGTCCTCTGGCCGGCGCGAACGCCGGTTTAGACCATGATTTTGCAAATATCGTTCGTGAACTGCACCGGATCGTTAACCTGCAGACCTTCGATCAAGAGCGCCTGGTTATACAAAAGGTTAGTGTAAAGACCCAGCTTCTCCTTGTCGCCTTCGGCAGCAGCCTTCAGCGATTTGAAGACATCATGGTGAATGTTGATTTCCAGCACCTTATCCGCTTGTACATCCTGGCCGCCGTTAGGCATAGCCTTGAGGATTTTCTCCATCTCGATGGTCAGCTCGCCTTCAGTGGACAGGCAGACCGGATGGGATTTCAGCCGCTTGGATGCTTTGACTGCCTTCACTTTGCCGGACAGGATGCCCTGCATCGCTTCGAACAATCCCTTATTCTCATTCTCTTCCGCTTCAGAAGGCTTATCCTCGGCACTTTCTTCAATCCCTAAGTCACCGCTGGATACGTTCTTGAATTCCTTCTCTTTGTAGGACATGATCATCTTGATTGCGAATTCATCGATATCGTCGGTGAAGTAGAGGATTTCGTAACCCTTGTCCAGCACCATTTCCGTCTGCGGCAGCTTCTCAATGCGTTCCACCGATTCACCGGAGGCATAGTAGATGAACTTCTGGTCTTCCGGCATTCTTTCCACATATTCAGCCAGCGTAACCAGCTTCTTCTCCTTGGAGGAGTGGAACATCAGGAGGTCCTGCAGCGTTTCTTTTTCCATACCGTAGTCATTGTAGACCCCGAACTTCAGCTGTCTGCCAAAAGATTTGTAGAATGTCTCATATTTCTCACGCTCATCCTTCAGCAGGCTCAGGAGCTGGCTCTTGATCTTGCTCTTGATGTTCTTCGCAATCAGCGTCAGCTGGCGGTCATGCTGCAGCAGCTCGCGGGAGATGTTCAGCGACAGATCCTCGGAATCCACCATCCCCTTGACGAAGCTGAAGTAGTCCGGCAACAAATCCCCGCATTTGTTCATAATCAGCACGCCGTTGGAGTAGAGCTCCAGGCCTTTTTCATATTCCTTGGTGTAGTAGTCGAACGGCGTATTCTCCGGAATGAACAGGATTGCGTTATAGACCACAGCGCCGTCGGCACTGATATGGATATGCTTCAGCGGCTTGTCGAAGCCGTAGCGTTTCTCCGCATAGAAGTTGTTGTAGTCTTCTTCGGTCAGCTCGTTTTTGTTCTTGCGCCAGATCGGCACCATGCTGTTCACGGTCTGCTCTTCAATGACATCGATGAATTCATTCTCGGCGTCCTCTTTAGGCTGTCTGCCGGTAATATCCATCTTGATCGGGAAGCGGATGAAGTCCGAGTATTTCTTGATGATCGACTTCAGGCGGTACTCTTCCAGGAACTCATCGTAGTTATCGTCTTCGGTGTTATCTTTGATCTTCAGCGTAATTTCGGTTCCGACAGCATCCTTCTCACAAGGCTCAATCGTGTAACCGTCCGCACCCTGGGATTCCCACTTGAACGCCTGGTCGCTGCCCAGCGCCTTACTGATCACTGTAACATCGTCAGCCACCATGAATGCGGAATAGAAACCTACCCCGAATTGTCCGATGATGTTGTGTCCGTCCTTGGCCTCATTATCCTTCTTAAAAGCAAACGAGCCGCTGTTCGCGATAATCCCCAGATTGTTCTCCAGCTCTTCCTGCGTCATCCCGATTCCGGTATCGGAAATCGTCAGCGTACGGCTTGCCTTATCGGCGGTCACTTTAATGTAGTAATCCTCTTTATTGAACACCAGGCCTTCGTCGGCCAGTGCTTTGTAATAGATTTTGTCGATGGCATCGCTTGCATTCGAAATCAGTTCCCGCAGAAAAATCTCCCGCTGTGTATAGATGGAGTTAATCATCATTTCCAGCAGTCTTTTGGATTCGGCTTTAAACTCTTTTTTGGCCATGAATAAATAAATCTCCTTTCAAAAATAACCTTCGGATTGCGGATCATCGTTTAGCACTCCACTCACCTGAGTGCTAACACTACCTTTTATATACCATATTCTCGTTTTTGATGTCAATATCTTGCTGCATATAGAGGTCCGCTCAAAAAAGAAATGAATTCTATTTTAGTCCATGTTAGCATTCGGAATGTACTCATTACAGCGAAAGAAAGGACAATGAAACGATGAAAATCCAGCTCGAAACGCTTCCTGCAACATGCATTGCTTATGTGCGCAGGGCAGGTCCCTATGGTCCCGGTAACAGTAAGGCTATGGAGACCTTAAAGGAATGGGCGCAGGCACACCGGCTGCTTACCGGATCAGCCATCCTCTTCGGGATTCCGCAGGACAACCCGGACACTACCCTGCCTGAACATTGCAGATATGATGCCTGTATCAGCGTACCGGAGAATAGCCCAGCGGATAAGTCTATTAATTACGGTGTAATTCCCGGCGGGACCTATGCGGTTGTTACTATTCAGCATACGGCTGAGGCTGTTCAAAAAGCATGGACGGAGATCCTCCCCGCCCTCTACGGCAGCGGACATCTGCTCGATTACCAGCGGCCGGTTATGGAGAGATATACAGGTGATATGATCAGCAATCATCTTTGCCAGTTATGTTTTCCTGTGCACTAAGTTAGAAGCCGAGTTTTCCGCCATGGTAGCAGTAATAGGATTGTGCGTTAAGAGCTTGTAACCGGTTCAGCGACTGCTCTGCATTCTCCAGGTCGATACAATACTGCGGATTCGCAACAGCCAATGCACTCCCCTCATTCACTGCCGCATCCCCGGTAATCACAGTGCCCAGTGCCGGGAAATACAAAGAAATATGACCAGACGTATGCCCCGGGGTGGCAAGGACCTGGCACTTACCATCCAGAATGTACTCGCCCTCCCGGACCGTCTGATTCACCGGAACATGCCGCAAATTCTTCAATAGCTGTACAAACTCTTCACCGGACGCCTGCTCTTCTTCAGGCATCTCCACTAGCAGAGCTTCTGCCTGGATCAGCCGCTCAGATTTCATCAGGCCTGAGATCGATGGGGTCTCCACTTCGCTCGCGATGATCGTAACGGACGGGTATTTCTCCACGAATTCATACAAGGCACCGATATGGTCATCGTCGTAATGGGTGATAATGATATTCTTCAGATTCCCGGGGGCATATCCTTGATTCAGCATCGCATTCTCTATTAGCGGCATGAACTGCGGGTACCCTGTATCCACTAAGGTTAACTCTTCCCCGGATACAATGAGACTCGGGCAAATATAATAGGGTTGTCCTTCATACTCAAACTGAATAGGTAGCTCAATAATGTTCATATGATCCTCCGCGTGTCTATATTAGAATATTGCATATTTCGCTTACTCAGGCTTCCACCCTCACAGTATAGCGGCTTTAGCCTTCGCATCCTCCCGCAGCATCTGGATCAGTGACTGGAGCGGCAGCGACTTCCACTTCTTCGGATGGAGCAGGAGCTGCAGATCGAAATGAATCTCCGGATGGGCAAAAGACAGCTCGGCGAGATTCCCCCGCTCGATCTCCTCCTCAGCCACAATTCTCGGCAGCAGCGCGATGCCCAGTCCGTTCCGCACACAACGCTTGATCGCTTCCAGATTCGACAGCTCAAAACCGATCCGGAACACAATCCCGTGCTCCCGGAGCAGGTTCTCGAACAGGCTGCGGTAGATACAGCTCTCCTCGGAGACAATCAGCTCACAGTTGTTAAGATCCTGCAGCGTAACCCGCGCCAGGCTTGCCAGCGGATGACTGGCAGGGGCCACAAGGACGAGCGGCTCTTCCCGGATGATTGTACGCTCAAGCAGGGTATCTGCCGTGCTGCGGTCCAGGAGGAGGCCGATATCAACCTCGCCGTCTCTAATCTTGGAGACCAGATTGGCCTCCTGCTCCGTTTGAAGATGAATGTTCAGTCCGGGGAACATGGTCCGCAGCTGCTGCAGGAACGGCGGCAAATAAAAGGCGGCAAGTGAATCAATCGTCCCGATCGTCAGCGTGCCGCCGATCTGCTGGGCAATTGTTTCTTTGGAGCGGTCGTACAGATCAAGAATCTCCACGAACAGCTTCAGCAGTTCTTCCCCCGGAGGAGTCAGGCGCAAGGCCCGGCCATGCCGCTCTATCAGCGGTACACCGTATTCCTTCTCGATCTTCTGAATCTGCATCGTTACACTGGACTGGGCATAGCCCAGTTCTTCGGCCGCACGGGTGAAGCTCTGCCGCTTCGCGACCTCGCGGAAGGTCCGCATATAGGTTAAGTCCATATCATCACCCTAACATCAATATTATTGATAACCTTCATCATTTATTATAGCTAACGACGATGCAATAATCCATGGTACAGTAGGATAAAAGGATTTTACAATTTTGGAGGACGATATTCATGTTAACAGAAGAACAGATTTATGGAATCTATGTTCCCGTGGTAACCCCGTTCCATGCCGCCGGCGAGATTGATCTGGAGTCGTATCAGCGGTATGTGAACAACATCATCAAGAACAGTATTCATGGTCTGGTCGTTAATGGAACCACTGGAGAATCGCCGACAGTCAACATACAGGAATTGCAGACACTCGTGGATGCATCACGGGAGCTTTTGAAGTCTAGCCCGATCCCGCTCGTGGTAGGTACGGGTACGAACGATACCGCTTCTACTGTAGCCCGCACAGAGCTTGCCGCGAACTCAGGTGCCGATGCCGCACTGGTTGTTGTCCCTTATTACAGCCGTCCTTCACAGGAAGGCATTATCGCCCATTTCCGCAAAGCGGCTGAGGTCGGTCTCCCGGTTATCGCGTATGATATTCCCGGCCGCGCCGGTGTCGGCATGTCCGTAGACACCGCCCGTACGATCCTGGAGATGAACAACGTAGTCGGGTTAAAAGACTGCTCCGGCTCTCCGTTGCTGGTCTCCGAGCTGTCCCGCCACGGCTCCAAGCCCGTGCTCTGCGGCGATGACTTGAACTTCTTCGATATGCTGGGCTGCGGAGCCGCCGGTGGCATGCTGGCCTCGGCCAATGTACATACCGCCTCCTATCTCAGCATCTACGAGCAGTACAGAGCCGGCCAGGTTGAGGCAGCCCGGGCTGCCTTTGATCAGCTCGTGCCGCTGATGAAGCTGCTGTTCAAGGAATCCAACCCGGCGCCAATCAAATGGCTGCTCAGTGCACGCGGCGAGATCTCCTCCGACACGCTCCGCCTGCCGATGACCTCTATCAGCGCTGCGCTGCGCGAAGAGCTGGGTGCTTATCTCGCCGGGTAACTTCTGCGCACAAATGGTAACGATAAAGGCAACATCGGCGAAACCCCCCCCCCTGCCGATGACCTCTATCAGCGCTGCGCTGCGCGAAGAGCTGGGTGCTTATCTCGCCGGGTAACTTCTGCGCACAAATGGTAACGATAAAGGCAACATCGGCGAAACCGCCGCTTCTCAGTCAGGGACTGGAAAGCGGCGGTTTTTGCTTGTTCTTCTACTAAGTAATGTTTGACGAGACGCTTCCTTACAATTTCTCACAGGTGGTGTGCTACCAAGATTAGCCCTTAACAATTTCAATACGCAATTGGTGAGGGGAATATGGCTAAACGAGCCGATTGTATACGATAAACCGAATACATTGCGCATCCGCAAAGGTTTTACATGAAATCAAATAAAGCAGCCTCCCAAGGGAAGGCTGCAGTTTATGTTTACATTATTCATCTCAAAGAGTTATTGAGATCTGCCTGCTTTGGCCGCAGGACGGCTGCCAGGTCTGTTGCCGGACTGGCTGGAACGGCCGTATTGGCCTCCAGCCGGCTTGTTGCTCTGGTTGCCGCCTGGACGGGCGGCAGATCTTTCGCCCGGCCGGCTGCCGGAGCCTGCTCTGTTGCCGGACTCGCCAGCAGGCCGGCTGCTGCCAGCACCGCTGCCTGCATAGCTACTGTCAGACGCGCTTTTCGCTCCGTTGCCTGCATAGCCACTGCCCGACGCGCTTTTCGCTCCGCCGTTACCGCCACCCTGCTTGCCTTGCGAGAACCATTCCGATTTCGGCTTGCGCGCCGGATTCGTTTTGGCTTTCTGCGACGGTTTGGCTGGTGCTTTGCCAGGACGGTCTGCCAGCAATGCCAAATTGCTCTTGGACATCGGATAAGCATGATCCTTGACTTCCGGAATCACCTTGCCGATCAGCTTCTGAATATCCTTCAGGTATGGAATTTCCTCAGCTTCGCACAGCGAGATGGCAACTCCGCTCATTCCCGCACGGCCGGTCCGGCCAATACGGTGAACATAGGTTTCCGGAATATTCGGCAGGTTGAAGTTGATGACATGGGACAGCTCATCAATATCAATCCCGCGCGCGGCGATATCTGTAGCTACCAGCACCCGTGTCGCGCCGCTTTTGAAGTTTCTCAGCGCATTCTGGCGGTCATTCTGCGATTTGTTGCCGTGAATGGCCTGGGCGGTAATATTGATCCGGGTCAGATCCCGGGTTACCCGGTCAGCTCCGCGTTTGGTGCGGGTGAAGACGAGTGCCGACACGATCGACGGATCCTGCAGCAGACGGTTCAGCTGATTCTGCTTATTGCCGTTCTCCAGCAAATAAATCGATTGCTCGATTCTGTCTACGGTCGAAGATACCGGAGTAATCTCGATTTTTACCGGATCTACCAGCAGAGTCTTCACTAGCTGGGAGATTTCCGTCGGCATCGTTGCCGAGAAGAACAGCGTTTGCTTCTTGGCCGGCATCTTGGCAATAATCCGCTTCACATCATGAATGAAGCCCATGTCCAGCATGCGGTCTGCTTCATCCAGCACAAGAATCTGCACGTACTGCAGATCCACATGTCTCTGGCTGATCAGATCGATCAGCCGGCCCGGTGTAGCAATCAGAATATCTGCGCCCTGGCTTAGCGCCCGCTCCTGGGCCTTCTGGGATACCCCTCCGACAATCGCTGTCGAGCGGATCGTAGTGAACTTGCTGTACGCCTGGATGTTCTCGGAGATTTGCAGAGCAAGCTCTCTGGTCGGAGTCAGAATCAGGGAACGGATACGTTTCGCTCCGCCGGTTCTGGCCGGCTGCTGGCTGAGCAGCTGAATGATCGGCAATGAAAAAGCTGCGGTTTTTCCGGTACCCGTCTGGGCACAGCCCAGAATATCTCTGCCGGCCAAGGCCGCAGGGATGGATTCCTCCTGGATTGGAGTCGGGGATGTATAGTTTTCCAGGCTCAGTGCCTTGAGAATCGGGGGAATCAAGTTCAAATCGTTAAATGTCATTTTATCTCCTTAATTTTGAGTACATATATTAGCAAGCCATTAATCACTGTATATATCATCTGCGGCGTCTCCACATAGCGCTCGTCAAAGTCATAACACATAATGATAACACGTTTAGCCATTAAAAAGAAGCGATACTTTCATCGCCCCTCTTCAAAACCAATATTTATCTGTTACAGCCGGACTTTTTTCAGCTGTTCTTTAATGCTTTTCACCGGGTCGCCCAGGAATATCCGGGTATGCGCAGGAGTGCCTTCACGGACTTGGATCTCCAGGTTATTCAGATTCCGGATCAGCTCCAGCCGTTCACTCTCCTCCATCTGAAACTGAACCCCGTACTCATACACAGCACCGTTCTCCAATTCATTGGTCCAGGAAATTTTCCCTAGCAGATTCGTTGGCTGATGCAGAATCTCGGTTTCAAACTTAAGCAGAATATTATCGTTCACCGGCAGCTTATAGCCCATCACGAATTTCAATCCGTCCGGCCCGATATTGGTCAGATATACCTCGGTGCTTCCAAGATCAACCTCCCTGCCCTTAAACATACTAATAGTCATTCCGGCAACAAGAGGGTTGGTTAGTTCTACCCTGAAATATTCCCGGCTGTTGTTGAAGAGCAGGATTTCTTTCACTCTCGGGCTTCGGTTACCCATATATTTCTGGCGAAGCAGCATTCCCAAGGCCTCCGGTGCCACCGGGCGGCTGAAATAATAACCCTGTATCTCGTCACACTGCTGCTTCTTTAAATACTCATATTGCTCCTCCGTCTCCACACCTTCAGCTACAACATTCATTTTTAGCGCTTTGGCCAGATTCAGAATACATTCAATAATGCTTCGGTTCACAGGGTCGGTCAATATTTCTTCCACGAACGCCTTGTCAATTTTCACCGTATCCAGCGCTAACCGCTTGAGCATATATAAAGAAGAATAGCCCGTCCCAAAGTCATCAAGTGAAACTTTAATCTTCCGTTTTCTAAGCTCCTCCAGCAATTGAATGACTTCTCTTTCATTGGTCATGAAGGAACTCTCCGTGATTTCAATCTCCAGATATTCGGGAGCCAGCCCGGACCCGGCGAGAATTCCATCAATCGTCTGCAGAATATTCTGCTGGAACAGCTGCTGCACCGAGAAATTAACGGATACCGTAATATGCGGCAGCCCCATCTCCTGCCATTGCTTGTTCTGCCGGCAAGCCTCCCGGAGCACCCATTCTCCAATAGGCACTATAAGTCCGCTCTCTTCTGCAATCGGGATGAACTCCGCCGGCGACACCAGCCCCCAGTCCGGGTGGTTCCAGCGGATCAGCGCCTCTGCACCGAGAATTTCCCGGGTCTGCGTATCCACTCGCGGCATATATTGCAGGAACAGCTCCTGTTTCTCCAGGGCTTTGCGCAGATCATTGGTCATGGTGAATATTTTGAAAGACTGGATGTTCAGCGATGAGGAATAGCACTGGGCCTGGTCCCTCCCCTGTGACTTGGCATGATATAGAGCCGAATCTGCATTCAGCAGGAGCCTATCAACCGAATCCCCATCCTCCGGGAAAATACTGATCCCCATACTCAGCGTGATATTAAGCTCAAAGCCTGCTATTAAATAATCTTCCTTGGTACGGCTGATAATGGACTCGGACAGGAAGATTGCTTCACGGTGGCTCTCCACTTCCGGCAGAATAATACAGAACTCATCCCCGCTTAACCGGTACGCCACCCAGCCATTTTCAAGGCTTTCCTGCAGTTTGACGGCAAACTGTTTGAGCAGCGTGTCACCTATAGTGTGCCCCAGAATATCATTGACGGCCTTAAAGCGATCCAGATCAATCAGGAGCACCGCAAGCTTTTTATTATAAAATGATGCCAGTCTTAACTGTTGATCCAGCCGCTCTTCAAACATCCGCCGATTGGGAAGGCCCGTAAGATAATCGTGATACGCCAAATACTCTGTTTCCCGCTCCGTTTCCTTCCGCTCGGTAATATCCAGAACAGTGCCAACGATTGCATCCTCATCTATGTGTAATATCCGGGTGTAATGTACTTCACAATAGATAAGGCTTCCATCCGGCTTGACGGCTCTATGTATCATTGTGCGGTTAAATTGCCCTTCCGTTAAACCCAGCATCTTGGTGGATACCGTATCGCGGTCCCCCGGGTAGATGGAATCCAATACCTGCCGTCCCATCAAGCTAACGTCTCCCAGCATTCGTTCAAGATGGGGATTAGCATAAATATAAATTCCATTTTGGACAATAAATACACCTACTATCGACTGCTCCACAATACTCCGGTATTTAGCCTCCGCTTCCAGCAGATGCCGCTCCATGGACTTTTGTTCCGTTACATTTTTGGCTATGCCATAGATACCCACCAGCTCATTAGCAATAATTACAGGAATATTCGTTACAAAAATATCGATAGCCGTGCCATCCTTATGCCTGGCTGTCAATTCATAGCTTCGCGGGCTTGCGGTTCTTATGACTTCTGCGATAACCCTTCTGGAGAGGCTGATCTGCTCCGGATCAATCAGGCGTTCAAAGCTGGCATGGACCAGCTCGCCCTCGGTATAACCAAACAGTCCGTTCAAAGCTGCATTGCAGGATAGAATCAAACCTTCAAGATTGCTGGAATATACCGCATCCGTATTATTTTCAAACAATGATTTGTAGTATTGGCCTTCTTCAATCAGTTGAAGCTGCAAAGCCTTCTTTTCCGTGATATCCTGAACAGTCCCAATCGCCTCACTGTCCCAAAACCGCGCACTTTCGGCGACATAACGGACCTCTCCGTCCGGGCGGATAATTCTATATTCTATTTGATAGGACTGCATGGACTCCAGGGATTTAGAAAAAGCCGATTTTACCCGCCCTGCATCCTCCTCATGGACCCTGGCAAATACATTATCTAAAGCCACCTCTGAAGAAAGCTCCTGGCCATAAATCGCATACATATGTTTCGACCACGTCATTCTTTGCAAAATCCGGTCGTATTCCCAGTACCCCACATTTGCCAATACCTGTGCTAATTCAAACCGCTTATTTCTTTCCGCCATTAATTCAGATAACACCACTGTCCCGGCTGCTGCCTCATCGGTTGAAGTTGAACTCGATTCCTTCTGGTTCATTGCTCCGCCTTCTTTCTGAATGCATTTTGGCAACCACCCACTTAACACCAGATACCGGCTTTTGGTGCATATAAGAATATTTTTCCAGATGCTACTCTAATTCCACAACAACGACGAAAACCCTTTATTCGACAAA
Organism: Paenibacillus sp. IHB B 3415; assembly: GCF_000802655.2. NCBI lineage: Bacteria > Bacillati > Bacillota > Bacilli > Caryophanales > Paenibacillaceae > Paenibacillus > Paenibacillus sp. IHB B 3415. The sequence goes on from NZ_JUEI01000010.1 coordinate 73,841, forward strand.
AGCACAAAAAAAGCAGAGGATTTCTCCCCTGCCCGTTGCCTTGCAATACTATTATAAGACTAATCTACGATTTCAGCAGTATCGCCGTTATTGGCACCTGCAGCGTTAGCTTCGTCGGTGTCGATATGCATATCAAGCTTGAAATTGTCGGATACACGGGCGATTACGTTCTCCAGCACCAGGCCGCGTTCGCCTCCAAGGCGTACCTTCAGGAGCTGCTTGTCGGCAATGCCCCAAGCTTCTGCTTCAGAAGTGTGGAAGTGGATGTGACGGGCTGCCACAATGACACCTGTCTCCAGTTCAACTTCACCGGCTGGACCTTTGATAGTAATGCCTGGTGTTCCTTCAATATGGCCGGATTCACGTACAGGTGCCTTCACGCCGAGGCTGAATGCGTCTGTGCGCGATACTTCCAGCTGGGAAGCCGGACGGGCCGGGCCGAGAATTCTCACTTTGTCGAACTTACCTTTGGTACCGATTACTGCTACTTGCTCATTTGCTGCGAATTGTCCTGGCTGGGAAAGGGGTTTGAACTCAGTCAATTGGTAACCTGCTCCAAACAATGCTTCCACATGCTCCTGCGTAAGGTGAATATGTCGGGCCGACACACCTACGGATACAGTCTTGCTCATTTTTAAGTCACTCCTTGTATTTTCTCTAGTATCTGTACAAGCCACTGAACATTATACATCTTATTACCCACAAAAAAAAAGACCCTCATCACAATGAGCGCCTTTTTTTCGACATTTTACGATCCGATAAATGGATTATCATAGTTTTGCCATTTTATACCCCTTCTGTGTAGGGCGCCGGATTGGAGTCTGCAAAAGAAGGCAGATGATTTCTCAGGAAGGTCAGCGCATTCCCGCTCAACCAGCCTTTCACCTCATCCTCGGGATAGTACCTCAGCAGCAAGTCGGTAAACTCCGCATATTTCCCCGGATGCTCAAGGCCCTCGACCCACATCTCAATGCCGTCAAAATCTGAGCCGAACATGAGCTGCTTCGAGCCTCCCAGCGCGCAGACATGTTCAATATGCCTCCGCACATCATCCACCTTCGCCCCTCCCCCGTCACGTACAAACCAGGGCACAAAGGTTAATCCCATCCGCCCGTCCACCGCAATCAGCGCCTGAATCTGCCCGTCCGTCAAATTGCGGGGATGGCCGCAGATGGCCGCACTATTGGAATGTGAAGCTATGAACGGACGTTTACTGCGTTCCGCCAGCTCCCAGAAGCCTGCCGGTGCCAGATGGGACACATCCAGCAGCATGCCGCTTCCGTTGCACCACTCGATCAGCTTCCTCCCCTTCTCCGTGAAACCGCCATTGCGCTGCTCCAGCACACCATCCGCAGCCCAGTTGGCGTAATTCCAGGTTACCCCCAGGAAACGCACTCCCAGCTCAAAGCACAGCTGTGCATAGAACAGATTGCCCTCCAGACCGTCCACGCCCTCCAGAGAGAGCATCCCGAAGGCAGGGGCTGTAAGTATCTGTTCATCTGCCTCTTCCTTCCAGCGGAGCCACTGCAGGCCCTCTGGGCCAACTACCTTCTGCCGGAATAATTCAATTTGCCCGAGAACATCCTCAAACTTCGCTCTCCCGCGGTCCGCCGACAAATAAACCGCAAAAACCTGAAGTTCGACATTCCCCTCCACCAGCCGCTCTGCCGTCACGTCCAGACGGGGGTCATTCTTGAAATCTATCTCCGGACTGGCCTGCAGCTTGCTTAAGGCATCACAGTGGAAATCCGCCACTCTCAGCTTCTTGACACTCACTGTAAAGATCGTCTCCCTTCTCTTGAAGATCTGAATAACGGTGGAATCTCTTATTTATAAGTGTATGCCACAGCATCAGGGAAGAGACGGGACAGCAAGTGGACAATAGAAGGATTGGTTATCATGCAAAGCATATACATTCTTATATATCAAAATAACCCCACAAAGTGGGGCACCCCAAAAATACAAAAACCTGTTTACAGTGTAAACAGGCTCAATCTAAAAAGGTCATATAATTATCTGGGTTCAACAATAAGTTTGATCGCCGTCCGGTCTTCCCCATCAATCACTATATCCGTAAAAGCCGGGATACAGATCAAGTCGACTCCGCTAGGTGCGACAAATCCCCGGGCGATGGCAACTGCTTTGACTGCCTGGTTCAGTGCTCCTGCTCCAATAGCTTGTAGCTCGGCCGATCCACGTTCGCGAAGAACACCTGCTAGTGCGCCAGCAACGGAATTTGGATTGGATTTAGCTGATACTTTTAATACATCCATAGTAAGTACCTCCCCTGGGAAAATGATGGTGTTCTTCTTCCACTACAGTAGATGTTATTCGCGAGAGAAGATTTAATTCCTTCTTTTTGCGGACCTCTCTGGAGAAATTAGTTCAAAAGATACTCTTTTTCGATATAATAAATATCACACTTCACCCAAAACAAGCGACTTTTCCCGAAAACCCTGATTCTTTGTAAATCCTCTAGCTCATCACCCATTCATCTTCACGCAGCCGGATCTTCTCCAGTCGTGTCGCCTTACCCGTAGCTTCATCAAGTTCTGCAAATAAACCGTGCAGCTGCCATTTGCCTTCGTCGACTACAAACCGGGAGGGAAGCTGAGTTGTAAATTTATAGATGATCGCATCCTTTTCCATACCCAGAATTCCTTCTCTTGAACCAACCATACCCGCATCTGTTAAATAAGCCGTGCCTCCAGGCAGGATTACATCGTCATTGCTCTGTACATGAGTGTGCGTACCTACAACGATCGAGGCGAGGCCATCCATGAAATAGCCCATTGCAATTTTTTCGGAGGTAGCTTCAGCATGGAAATCAACCAGAATACATTTATGCTCTCTGCGCAGCTCTTCCACAATCTCCTCGCCAATGCGGAAAGGATCATCAATCGCCGGAAGAAAGGTGCGGCCCTGCAAGTTCACAATCGCCAGCTGTTTGCCGTTGCCTTTAACGACTGTGTACCCTCTGCCCGGAGTCCCCGGCGGAAAATTAGCCGGACGGATGATCCGCGGCTCGTCATCAATGAACTCAAAGATATCCTTGTTGTCCCAGGTGTGATTGCCCATCGTAATCCCGTGCACACCCCAGTTGAAAAATTCATTGGCTATAGCCGCTGTGATTCCTCTTCCGGCTGCTGCATTCTCACCATTGGCAATAATAATATGCGGCTGATATTTACTTTTCAAAGATGGCAGCATTTCACGCAGTGCCTTTCTGCCCGTATTGCCAACGATGTCACCTATAAATAAAACTTTAATGATTTTCTCCTCCTAAAAGTTTTGTAAGCATCAGCTTCTTGGATTTTCACTTCGTACAAAACTCGCATCGAAAGCATACTCTTAAGTTTTGTAAGCATCAGCTTTTGGAATACTCTTCGTACAAAACTTATTTATAAGTTTAATTTCACCGAATCTGCATGGTTCCAAACTCAGGGCTTACCCGCCCAACTATGGTTCAGCTCATGCGGCCGCTAGCGGTATGCAAGAAAAAAGGCCCCGCAGGGGGGCCGATTTCCTTGCTTATTTAGCGTATTCTACAGCACGTGTCTCACGAATAACGGTAACCTTGATATGACCCGGATAATCCAGCTCACTCTCAATCATCTTCGTAATGTCACGGGCCAGACGGAAAGCTTCCGCATCATCAATCTTCTCAGGCTGTACCATTACGCGGACCTCGCGGCCTGCTTGTATAGCATAGGATTTCTCAACGCCTTCGAAGGACTCGGAGATCTCCTCCAGCTTCTCCAGACGTTTGATGTACGTTTCCAGGGTTTCGCGGCGTGCGCCGGGACGTGCAGCTGACAATGCATCAGCAGCTCCGACCAGCATAGCAATCACCGAGGTAGCTTCGACATCTCCATGATGGGACGCGATACTGTTGATAACCACCGGATGTTCTTTGTACTTCTTCGCCAGTTCGACGCCGATTTCAACATGCGAGCCTTCTACTTCATGATCAAGCGCTTTGCCGATATCATGCAGCAGTCCGGCACGTTTTGCAAGCACGATGTCTTCCCCAAGCTCACCGGCCATAAGTCCAGTCAAATAAGCAACCTCCATGGAGTGCTTAAGTACGTTTTGACCGTAGCTCGTACGGAATTTCAGACGGCCCAGAATTTTGATCAGATCCGGATGCAGACCATGAACGCCAACCTCGAAGGTAGCTTGTTCACCGTATTCACGAATCCGCTCATCCACTTCTTTACGGGATTTCTCCACCATTTCTTCAATCCGTGCCGGATGGATACGTCCATCAGCCACCAGTTTCTCAAGTGCCGTACGGGCCACCTCACGGCGGATCGGATCAAATCCTGACAGTATAACCGCTTCCGGCGTATCATCAATAATAAGATCAATCCCCGTAAGAGTTTCCAGGGCGCGGATGTTACGGCCTTCGCGGCCAATAATCCGGCCTTTCATCTCTTCATTCGGCAATGTAACAACAGAAACCGTGGTTTCTGCCACATGATCAGCTGCACAGCGTTGAATAGCCAGTGTAATAATCTCGCGGGCTTTCTTGTCCGCTTCTTCCTTGGCCTGCTGTTCTATTTCCTTAATCATCTGAGCAGTTTCATGGCGAACTTCCTGTTCTACATTGCTGAGAATGATACTTCTGGCATCATCGATGCTCAGATTGGAGATACGTTCCAGCTCAGTAACCTGATTCTTGTAAATAACATCAATCTGCTGTTGGGTTTCATCAATTCGTTTCTCTTTGTTAGCTACTTGTTCTTCTTTTCGTTCAAGCGATTCCATTTTTTTATCCAGCGATTCTTCCTTTTGCAGCAAACGTCTCTCTTGCCGTTGGATTTCATTCCGACGTTCACGAGTTTCTTTCTCAGCTTCGGTACGGATTCTATGAACTTCGTCCTTAGCCTCGAGTACCGTTTCCTTCTTCAGCGCCTCCGCCTCTTTCTTCGCGTTCTCCACGATGACTACGGCTTCTTTCTCTGCGCTTGAAATCTTAGCTTCTGCAAGGGATTTACGAATAAAATAACCGAATCCAAAGAATGCTGCAGCTACAACGAGAACGATAATGACCCAGATCACTGTTTCCATCTGTTCACCTCCTCGTTGATATCCTCCAAGGCTTACCCTTGGGTATTTGTGCAGTTGTTAAACTATCCGTTCATCACCATACAAAAAACCGGTAATACACCGATTGCCATACTGCACATGCTGCACATGCACACTGCCCGCCTTATCCGGCGATTACATTTCATATGAGTTGTACGCGAACCGGAACATAAGAGTCTGCTTTTTGGGAAGGAAAAAGGATTCTTAGTTTATGCCGATTCATGTTATATTTTATTATTTATAAAAAGACATTGTCAAGAGAGTCGATAAACGCATTAAAGTCAAGAGAATCAATCCAGATCGAAAATCTCCTCTTCTTCCCCCGCAGAATCCTCTTCCGCACGTAGAATCTGGATCACCTGTCGTACCATTTCACCGGAGAATCCTCTGCGCATCAGAAACGCTCCAGTCTTGCGCCGCTTCTCATTTATATCTCCCCGGAGTAAATTCCATTTCTTCCGCCCGGTCTGCAGTGCGCTCTCCATTTCCTGCTCAGGGGTGATCTGATCCAGTGCTTCAGAGATCAGCGATTTATCAATCCCCTTCTCGCGAAGCTCCTGGCGGATCCACATTTTGCCCTTACGCTGGTTCGTGATGCGCTGTTCGGCCCACTGCTTGGCATACAGGGGGTCATCCAGAAGCCGCTCCTCCTGCAGCCGCAGCAGAACTTCGGCAATAACAGTCTCCCCTATTTCCTTCTCCCGTAAACGGCGGGCCATTTCCTGTGCCGTTCTGGGCTTGCGTTCCAGGTATTTCAGACCTTCTACATACGCCCGCTGGCGTTCATCGGCAGCAACAATTTCCTCCAGATCCGCCTTCACAAACGAGCTTCCGGAAATCATCCGGTATTTAATCATGACATCTTCATGAACAGTCACGTTATAGGCACCGAAATGAATTAAATAACGGTAATTCGACTTCTTCAGCCGCTCTACGCGCGTGATTATGAGTTCTTCATCTTCGGGAAAATCGGCCAGAATTTGTACATCCTGTTCATCCGGCTCAGAATCCAATTGTATCACCATAACTGTCACTCACCTCGTTAACATAGACATAATGCCCTATTAATTTACGAAAAAGCGCCCTGCTCATTCATCACAGGGCGCCTTATATCTTATCTTCATTATTATAATTAAATTGCTAAGGACCTGCAGCTTACATTATTCAATCTCAAGCAGCAATTTCTCTTCTTCCTCTTGCTCTGCAACCACATCAGCTTCTGTTGGTGCAGCTACCAGAGTAGATAAGTTACTTGCTTCGCGGATCTTATTCTCAATCAACAGGGCAATATCCTGATGTTCTTTCAGGAACTGCTTGGAGTTCTCACGGCCTTGGCCAAGACGCTCGCCCTCATAAGAATACCAGGCGCCGCTCTTGTTGACGATATCCATCTCAGTACCGATATCCACAAGGCTTCCCTCTCTGGAAATTCCTTCGCCGTACATGATATCCACATCCGCTTGCTTAAACGGAGGCGCTACCTTGTTCTTCACGACTTTGATCTTGGTGCGGTTCCCCACAACATCGTTACCCATCTTAATGCTCTCTACCCGGCGTACATCGAGACGAACGGAGGAGTAGAATTTCAAAGCGCGTCCACCCGGAGTGGTCTCAGGGTTACCGAACATAACTCCGATCTTCTCACGAAGCTGGTTAATGAAGATGGCAATCGTGTTGGATTTGTTAATGGCACCAGACAGCTTGCGCAATGCCTGGGACATCAGACGGGCCTGCAAACCTACATGGGAATCTCCCATGTCGCCTTCGATTTCGGCCTTCGGTACCAATGCTGCAACAGAGTCAATAACGATGATGTCTACAGCTCCACTGCGAACGAGAGCTTCAGCAATTTCCAGTGCCTGTTCGCCCGTATCCGGCTGGGATAGCAGCAATTCATCAATGTTAACGCCAAGCGCATTCGCATACTTAGGGTCAAGGGCATGCTCCGCATCGATGAAAGCAGCTTGTCCGCCAAGCTTCTGTACTTCTGCGATAGCATGAAGTGCAACGGTCGTCTTACCGGATGATTCCGGTCCGTATACTTCAATAATGCGTCCTTTGGGAAGTCCGCCAATACCTAGTGCAATATCAAGTGCCAAAGATCCGCTAGGTACAACTTCCACTTTCATGTGAGTGGATTCTCCCAGTTTCATGATCGAACCTTTACCGAATTGTTTTTCTATTTGACGAAGCGCCATATCAAGCGCTGCACGACGATCTGACAATCAGACCACTTCCTTCACTGTTTATAGTATTATAATAACGTGTTTTGGAGGTCTTGCCAAGCTTTTTTTCGAACATACATTCGTTTTTTTTGTCTCCCGGGTTAATACTCCCTTTTATTGTAAGCCTCCTTCCGGATGATAGACACACAGGGCTTAATCCTCAAAAGGTCTCACGCGGTGGATCATAGAGGTCACGCCAGCGGGGAATATAAACAAAGAACCGCAGCAGAGATTTCTATGCCACGGTTCTTCCGTATGAACAAATTATATACCGGCCCGGTTGATTATTGCAAGGCCGATCCTTCAAGCGGGGTTGCCACTTTGCGTTCCTCCAGCCGGCGCCAGAGGCGGTATAGCAAAGCCTTGACTGTACGTAAGCGGATGTTCTCGCGGGTTCCCTTGAGATTCAGCTCGTATACCTCCGTCTTCCGGCCGCGTTCAGCCAGTCCGACGAACACAAGCCCCACAGGCTTCCGTTCGGAATAGCCCGGCCCGGCTACACCGGTAACAGACAAGCCAAAGTCACTATCCCCGATCATCCGCACCTGCTCTGCCAGCACTTCGGCTACCTCACGGCTGACCGCACCGGGTGCGTCAGGACCCTCCAGCATAGCTGCAGGCACATTCAGCAGCTTCTTCTTCAAATCGTTCGAATAACAGACGATTCCCCCGGCGAACATGGATGCACTGCCCGGGATGTTCGTGATACTCTCCATCAGCAGTCCGCCCGTGCAGCTCTCAGCAGCACTAAGCGTCAGGCCTGCATCCGCCATCCAGTCGACAATCAGCTGTTCCAGCGGCACATCAATATTGGCATACAGATTCTCCGGCAGAATATCGGCAATCTTCTTCTCCAGCACATCAAGCTTAACCATAGCCTCACGCTCGGACGGGGCTTTGGTGGAAATACGCACTGTCACTTCGCCTTCCTTGGCGTAAGGAGCAATCGTAGGATCGCTCTGGCCGCGGATCAGGTCGATCAGCTTGTCCTCCAGCAGCGATTCGCCAATGCCTGCAAACTTAAGCATCTTGGAGTAGATCGGCATTTCGCTGGTCAGTGCATGCTGCTGCAGCCAAGGCTTGGCTTTATCTGTGAACATCGGCTTCATCTCCCGGGGAGGACCCGGCAGCACGATGTAATACTTGTTATCTTCTGCAAAAGCAATACCTACCGCAAGGCCGATTTCATTAGACAACGGTGTCGTTCCTTCAATCACCAGCGCCTGCTTGCGGTTATTCTCGGTCATGACAATCTTGCGGTCATCGAAGAAGCGCTGCACATGATCCATAGCAAGCTGGTCGATATGAAGGGTACGGCCAAGCGCCGCAGCAAGTGCATCTTTGGTCAGATCATCTTCTGTCGGTCCGATTCCGCCGGTGAACAATATAATATCCGCACGGTTCCGTGCAATCTCAATTGCTTCCATAAGACGGTTCTTGTTGTCTCCGACTACGGTCTGAAAATATACATCAATCCCTAACGCAGCCAGCTCTATTGAAAGAAACTGGGCATTGCTGTTTACTATCTGTCCAAGCAAAAGTTCTGTTCCAACGGCAATAATTTCCGCTTTCATAGCTGGCGTTCTCCTCCTGATTGTAGAAATCATGCAAAAATCAAGCAGCTTGGCAAACTTCAGGCATTATGAAGCTGCAGCAAGTCCTTGTTCTTCACAAAATAATCAATACCCGAATAGATGGTGATAATCGCTGCAGCCCAAATCGCAATATCATCCACCGGGATGCTGACGAACTGGAACGGGAAATTGTTAAGCAGAAGCAGCGAAATCGCGACAATCTGAGTGACTGTCTTTATCTTGCCCCATTTGCTCGCGGCCACTACTTTGCCTTCAAGCAGTGCCACCTGACGCAGGCCGGTCACGGCAAATTCACGGCTGATGATGACAATGGCAATCCAGGAATCGCATCTTCCCAGCTCAACCAGCGAGATCAAAACTGCAGAAACCAGCAGCTTGTCTGCAAGCGGGTCCAGCAGTTTGCCGAGATTGGTGACCATGTTATACTTTCTGGCTATGTACCCGTCTATTCCATCTGTACTGGCGGCAAGCAGGAAAATAACAGCTGCAATCAAATGATTAATTGAAAGCTGAAATGAGCCCCAATGTATCGGTTCCGGATAGAAACTGAAATCCACCAGCAGAAAAAACATCATAATCGGGATAAGACAAATACGTGCTAGCGTGATGCGGTTGGGCAAATTCACTGAAGTTCCTCCCCTGATCCATACGAATCCGATATTCCACAATTTTCTTCAAAACTGCTTTAGCTAGTATATTATAGCCATAAATAAGTGTCAAAAAAACATAAAATACCCCGCAAAGTAAGGTGCGTATACACTGCGGGGTACGTAAGCTTACTTTAAATTGTTAAACTGCAGATCGAGCGGCAAATCAGCTTTGCGCAGGAGCTGGATAATTTGCTGGAGATCATCACGGCTTTTGCCGGTAACACGGATCTGATCCCCCTGAATGGTGCTCTTCACCTTCAGTTTGGAGTCACGGATCAAGATGTTAATCTTCTTCGCGTTCTCCTGATCAATTCCCTGCTTCAGGCCCAGACGCTGGCGTACAGTGCCCAGAGAGGCGGGTTCTACTTTGCCGAAATCCATATTTTTCAGTGTAATTCCGCGCTTAACCATTTTCGACTGCAGGATATCAATAACCGCATTAAGCTTGTATTCATCCTCTGAAGCGATGATCAGCGCATCTTTTTCCAGCTTCAGACTGCTTTTGCTGTTCTTGAAATCGAAGCGGTTCTCAATCTCCTTCTCCGTCTGGTGAACCGCATTGGTCAATTCCTGCATATCCATTTTGGATACAATGTCGAATGAACTTTCCGAACTCATGATTCCACGTCCTTTGCTTACATTTAGTCTGTTCCTATTATATGAGAAAGGGACTCTTAAGTCTAATACTCGAGAGAAAGCACTGCCGGCATTACAAAATAACCCCACAAAGTGGGGCTCTGGCTTCCAGAGATAGAACGTATAAGAGATAAAGCGTATAACTATGTATTACGGATTACATTATAAAAAACACGTCTCCCGAAGCAAACTCCGGGAGACGCTCAATCCAGGCATTATCTGCTGCGTGCAGGAGCCCGGAACATATCCAGAATCCCGAGCACAATATGTGCCAGTCCGAAGCCCAGAATACCATAGCCCCAGGCACTCGGTGTCAGATAATATCCGAGGAGACTGACAATAATGCCAAGTCCTGTTACGATCCAGCTGACGGTCATGAGAGAATACACCTCACTTTGGAGTAAGAACTGTAAATCATTCCTAGGTTCTCCAATCCGCCGAAACCTATACATTGGATTAGCTATTCGGTAGTGGTACTCTCACCGTCAGCAGCCGCATTGGCTGCACCATCAGTGCCGGAGGCAGAAGTTCCGTCATCCAGCTCCAGGAGCAGCCGGGACGATGTTTTGCCATCGGTAATAACTTGTCCGTTCACTGAAATTGTAGTAGCCGGGGAATATCCGGATTTGATGTACATTCCTGCACTTCCGAGCGTAAAGCTCATATTATCGCCAGCCTTAGTGTTCCCGAAGCTTAGCTTCTCCCCCTTGGAGTTCTCGCCCTGGTAGACTTCAAGCCAGCTGACTCCCGTTGCGGCAATCTCTACCTGAACCGAGCTCCCCGCCGGTGCCGTAACCTTATAGATTGTCGTTTTGCCCGACTTGCGGTCTTCTGTAACCGTTATGGACTGCGTGGACGGAGTCGGGGAAGGCACCGGAGTTGCAGTAGGTGCAACAGTCGCAGTTGCTCCAGTATCCGTAGTAGCTGTAGCTGCTGCACCGCCGCCGGCCGCTGTGGCCGAAGCCTGAACCTTCGCCGGATCTTGCGTAGCGGCAGTCAAATTCCCCGAATCCGTTTTGTCTGCATCTTCTTTATTCATCGTTGAAGATGCATACAGATAAATGACCACTAGGATTAAGACAGGGAAGGTCCACATCAGCAAGGTAGGCAGCCACTTGGCATTCCGTTCCGTTTCAGGCTTGCGGCTCCGCTTCTGGATCACTGTCTCCATGGTGGTATCGACCGGAGCCGCAGGCACATTGCCGTGCTCCTCCATCAGTTCATCCGGGTTTACCCCGACCGCTTCAGCATAGGTTTTGATAAAGGCCCGGACATAGAAACTTCCCGGAAGCACTTTATAGTCACCTGCTTCGATGGCTTCCAAATATTTTTTGCGGATCTTTGTTACTTCCTGGACATCATCAAGACTCATCCCTTTTTGCAGACGCGCCTCCTTCAAATGCCGGCCCAGTTCCGACATACCATCACCCCCTAAAAATATAGTATATATTAAAGATCATCACTGTAGCTTGTCGTAAACGACTCGTACAATATCTCTTCGTTCGGCATATTGCGCAGCTCGATAATGATATCGAAATCATCAAAGGTGTATTCGGATTCCCGCACAAAAATATCCGGATGCTCAATCACCTTGGTGCTCGGCATACTCATAACATTCTGCAGCAGGTTGTAATGCTTCTCATTCGAACGTATGGTGCTGACAATTCCGTCAATGATGAACACATTATTGGGGTTCAGCTCATCATCCGCCAATTGGCTCCGTACCGTCTGCCGCAGCAGCGTGGACGAGACAAAGGTCCAGCGCTTCATGGCACATACACTCCCGGCAATAATAGATTCCGTCTTCCCTACACGCGGCATGCCTCGTAGACCTATAACCTGATTCCCTTCCCGCTTAAACAATTCACCGAGGAAATCCACCAGCAGTCCGAGCTCATCGCGGGTGAAGCGGAAGGTCTTGCGGTCATCCGAATCGCGGTCAATATATCGTCCATGACGGACGGCAAGCTTATCCACAAGGCGCGGAGAACGCAGTGCCGTAACCGTTATATTATCAACTTTTTTGAGCATCTCGCCCATCAGCATGATCTTCTCATCGTCACTTGTTTCCAGCAGCATCCCGCGGGTTTTGCCTTCAACACCGTTAATCGTCAGGATATTGACTTCCAGCATTCCCAGCATTGAAGCGATATCTCCAAGGAGACCGGGTCTGTTCTTATGTATCTTGTACTCCATATACCATTGTTTATATTCCACTTTTGCGCACCTCATAGATTCCTTTTCCCTGCATGTCGCTTCCGCTACACGGGTCATGTTAATGATATATAAAAAAATTTTGAAAGGCAAGGACACTGTTGTAATAATTGCAGAAAAGCTCCCGCAAGGGGAGCTTCTTCCGCATGCTTATGCGTTTTTCTTTGCCAGTTTGACCATGAGTCCAGCAATGGTATGCTTCTCATCATCCGTTCCGACATCCCAGAGCTCTTTGATAGCCCGGTTGGAATAGTTGCCCGGATCGACCTTCTTATCGAGGAACTCCCCGATTTCAAAAGCCAGCTTGGTGATGGTCTCGTCGCTCATCCCCATTTTTTCGGCCTGAATGACCCGGTCTCCCAAAAAGCTTTTCCAGGTATCAAAGTTCTTCACTACGGAATCTGTTGACATCTTAAATCCTCCTCAAGTTGTAATGATATTGAGATTTAAAAGCAACAGTTATAATATGTCTCAAGCCGGAACTTCTTATGCTGGAGCATTTCTCCAGAACTCATGCTGCCTGGCCTTAAGTAATCCAGCCGCCGTTCGGACTGATGATTTGGCCGGTAATATACCCCGATTCAGGCAGCGCCAGAAAATAAACCAGCGATGAAATATCTTCAGGAGAAGCAAGCCTCCCCGCAGGAATCTCATCCTCCAGCATCTTCACCTCATCCGCCTGCAGATTGGCCAGCATGGCCGTGTGGACCGCTCCCGGTGCAACAGCATTCACTGTGACCTTGGAAGGTGCCAGCTCCTTCGCCAGCGCCTTGGTGAAAGCGTTCACTCCACCCTTGCTGGCCGAATACGCCACTTCACAGGATGCGCCCGAAATCCCCCATACGGAAGAAACATTAATAATCCGCCCGTAACGCTGGGAGACCATATAAGGCATAAAAATCTGGCTGCACATAAAGGTGCCCTTCAGATTCACCGCCATAATATCGTCCCACTCTTCCTCCGTTACATCGGCCAGCATGCCATAATGCGCCTTCCCGGCATTGTTGACCAGGATATCCGGCATCATGCCGCTGGCCTCAAGCCGCTCGGCCATACGCACAAGCTGGCTGCGGTCCTTCATGTCTGCAGCCACAGTCATCACCTTTGCCCCCAGCGCCATGCACCGCCGGGCAACATCATTCGCCGCTTCATGCGAATTCATATAATGAATCACAATGTTCATGCCTACCGAAGCAAATCGCTCGGCGATGGCTCCGCCGATTCCCCCGCTGCCTCCGGTAATAAGCACTGTCATTTCTCCAATCGCTTTGCTGTCCTCTCCCGGTAATGCCATTAAGGACTCACCACAAGCGATACGGCCAGCTGCTCCCAGTCCACATGATTACGCAGCCGGTCATTCACTTCCTCCAGCGTGATCGATTCATAGAGGGGAAGCACTTCGAACAGATCTCCGCCGCGGAACTGGTAACGGGTGAACTCATGGGCAATGCTCTCCGGCGAATTCAGCATACGCAGATAGCCGCCGATTTTCTTTTTGCGGGCACGCTCGAAATCCTTCTCCGCGAAGCCCGTCTCCTGGATATGACCAACCTCTTCTTTGATCCGATCAAGCAGCAGGCCCGGATCTTTGGTATCGCCGCCGATTGCCGAGAACGCATACTGCGGGGAGCTGTTGAATTCGTGGCCGAAGCTGTCCGAGATCAGCTCCTCATCATAGAGCTTCTGATACAGCGCCGTACTGCTGCCGAGCAGCAGATCCAGCATCAGTCTGGTGGTCAGATCACGGCGAACTGCCGCCTCACCTGTGAGGCCATCCACCTTTTCCTTGAACCCGAACATCATTTTGGGAATGGAGACTGCGAGCCGGCTCTCCACATGCTTCGATGCCACCTCATACGGCTCCTGCTCGAAGATACGGGTGATTTCACCCTGCTTCTCATAATTTTTACCCTTTTGATTGTTGCGGATCAGTTCAAATACCTTCTCAGGATCGACACCGCCGACGATGAACAGCAGCATATTGCTGGGATGGTAAAAGGAGTTGTAACAGGTATACAGCGTTTCTTTGGTGATGGTGGCGATCGACTCGATGGTTCCGGCAATGTCAATATGAACCGGATGTTTGGCATACATCGCTTCGATCAGCCCGAAATACACACGCCAGTCCGGATTATCCGCGTACATGTTAATCTCCTGGCCGATGATCCCTTTTTCCTTCTCCACATTCTCATCGGTGAAATAAGGACGCTGCACAAAATCAACGAGGGTACTGAGATTCTGCTCAATGTTCTCCGTCGCCGAGAAAAGGTATACCGTCTGGTCAAAGCTGGTGAATGCATTCGCAGATGCGCCGTTGGAAGCAAAGGTGGCAAAGATATCGCCTTCCGGCTCTTCGAACATTTTGTGCTCCAGGAAGTGGGCGATACCGTCAGGCACTGTGGTTTCTTCCCCGCCAGCTACCTTAAAGTGATTGTCTACAGAACCATATTTGGTCGCAAATGTAGCGTAGGTTTTGAGAAAAGACGGCTTCGGCAGCACATACACCTGCAGACCGTTATCCATAACCTCATGATAGAGTGTTTCTTGAAGTCTTTCGTAATGGAGCTTTTCCACCGCTATTCCTCCTTCCCTGTCAGGAAATAAATCGTATCAAGCTGGAAGGTGTCAGCCGCTGCCTTCACTTCTTCCGCCCCGATGTGGTCAACCTGGTCCATCAGTTCCTGTGCAGAACGGTCTTTGCCGGATAACTGGCGGTTGAAATCAAACGAGATCATCTCAAATGCGGAGTCCTGAATTTCGGACAAAAGGTTGCGGATCATCGCTTTGGTCTGGCTCAGCTCCAGATCACTGATATTCCCGGCCTTCAGCTCATCCAGCTGCTTGCGGATAATATCAACGGCCTTGCCGTAATTCTGGGTCTCGATTCCCGATTGAATCGTCCCGATGCCCTTATGCCCGTCATAGCGGGAGGAAGCATAATAGGCCAGGCTCTCTTTCTCGCGCACGTTGACGAACAGCTTCGAATGCGGATATCCGCCGAGAATGCCGTTGTACATGAGCGCAGAAGCGTATCTGTCATCCTTGTATGTGATTGAGGTACGCAGACCCATATTCAGCTTGCCTTGATTGACATCCAGCTTCTCCTCCACCGTCCGCACTTCCGTAACCGTTACCGGGGTGAAGTCTGAGGTGTACGGCGCAGATTCGGAATGATGGGCACGGCCGAAATTGGCAATGACCAGCTTCTCCACTTCCTCCGGTGTAGTATCCCCCACCACGTACAGATCAAGGGTCGCTCCATTCAGCCAGGAATTATAGGACTGGTACAGCGATTCAGGGGTGATGGCATCCAGATCGGCTCTTTGTCCGAGCGGATGCAGACGGTATGGTTCAAGGCGGCACATTTCCTCAATGCAGCGTTCTGCCGCGTAACGGATTTTATCGTTCACAATCGCTTCCAGCTTCTTGCGGACGGTCTCGCGTTCTGTCGCCACATAGGAAGCGCGGAAGCTTCCATCCTCTAGCAATGGCCGGGTCAATACTTCTCCCAGAAAAGCGAAGGATTCTCCAAGCAGGCTCTCCTTGCTCTGTACAAAGGAGTCATTGATCGTGTCCATCCGGAACTGCACGATCTGATAATCGCCGCGTTTATAAATATCGAAGCCGAAACCGGCACCATAAAGCTCCTCAAGGCGTTCGCGGAACTGTGTGGTTTCAGGGTAGGAGGCTGTCCCCCGGCGGAGCACAAAAGGAACCAGCGCTGTAGAGGTGACGGTATTTTCGTCAAGCGGAACGCCGGCATAAAGTGAGATGGCGAACGTCTTGAACGCCTTGGTAGGCAGAACGTGTATGCGCATGCCTGCGGCGCTGCCATGTTGAAATCCATTATTTGTCAATTCCAAAACTCCTTTGCGGCGTGGGTAGATGCTATACAACAAGTTTATGAAGTATTATCCATTCTAAACCATTCCAAAGTAAGGAAGCAACCGGAAGACAGCATACCGGTTGCTCTCAGAAAAGATTTATACGGACGCTGTCATGCTGCCATTAATGCCTTGCTGTGCAAAAAACATTCCTACAGCTACATACAGAAAATATGCTCACCGATCGTCTTCACCTGCGGACGGCTCCAGATCCATTTGGAGGTGGCTGTCTTGGGATTGAAATAATAGAGGCAGCCGCCGGAAGGATCCCAGCCGTTAAGTGCCTGCTGCACTGCCTTGCGCGCCTGTTCATTAGGCTCCAGATAAATTTGTCCGTCTGCTACAGCCGTGAAGGCCCCCGGTTGAAAAATCACCCCCGAAGGCGTATTGGGAAAGCTCGGCGATTTCACCCGGTTGAGAATGACCGCCGCTACTGCTACCTGTCCTTCAAACGGTTCCCCGCGTGATTCACCGTAAACGGCATTAGCCATGATTTTCAAATCATTTTCGGACAGCCCCATCGTATTGCCGGAAGACAGCTCTGCTGTATTCGTTTTGGCTGTATCATTCTTTTTTGCCGCTGTGCCGGATGATGTAACCTTTTTGGCGGTCGATGTCTTGGGGGCCGTAGGTTTCCAGGCTGTTGTTGCATTGTACAGTTTGAGCTTTGTTTTGGCACCAACGACTCCGTCGGACTTCAAGCCGAATTTCCACTGGAACCAGGTGACGGCATTTTTGGTTTTGGCCCCGAACTGGCTGTCAATAGCACCGGCATAATAGCCCAGATGCTTAAGTCTCCCCTGGAGCTCATACACATCCTGCCCGGAAGATCCAAGCTTCAGCGGCGTTGTGCCAAAAGCGGGCAAGGCTTCTTCCCCTTCGTCAGGAGTTTCCGTTATAACTGGCGCTGCGGCATACGATTGGGCGTAAGTCACGCCGCGATCTTCAAAGAATACTCCGGCAAACGGTGCGGCGGCCAAGCCAAGGGTTAGTACGGCAAAGATCCACTGCTTATGTTTTGTCATTGGGGTTCGCTCTACCTTTCTCTTGTAAGTTCTGCATGAATGGCTAAAGTTATTATGACGACTGACAAGACATCCTATGCATTACCGTAAGACTGGCAAGTGCAAATCCGTTGCAACTGAGAACAATTATCAACTATACTTGGGTTATGAACCAACAGGAGTTGAGAAGAATCATGAATCTGAAGGACCATATCGTACTGTGGAACCACGCTTTAATAGAAGTTATTGATATCCGCAAGGCCTCTTTCACTTCGGGAGAACCTCCGCTGCTGTACCGCCTTCCAGCCAGTACATATATGTATGTCGTACGCGGCAGTGCAACTGTGCTTATAGATGAGATGTCATTTGAAATCAGCGGCGCCAGTGTCATTCATGGCGGCAAAGGCATGATGATCAAAATCCTCAAGACACAGGAAATCCTGGATTATTACTTAATTTTGTACAGATCCACACTTACCCTCCCCGGACGGCGGAATCTCACAGCACTTATGGAGCGCAGCCGGCCCTTTAGCAAAATTTACAATTTCACTCCGGACAATCCGCTTCCGCTGTACGAGATCCTGATCCAGATGTATGGCGAATGGCAGCAAGGCGGCGTACTCGAGCATCTGCATGCCAAAGCCTTGTTCTATCAATGGGTCCATGAACTGCTCCGGCAGCTCCAAGCGCAGGATATCCAGCCCCTCAAAGCGGATTCGCTGGACCATGCAGTACGCTACATGCACGATAGTTACAGCAAACCATTCACGCTGGATGCACTCGCCGGCACACTCGGAATGAGCCCGAGAACCTTGTCGAGGCTTTTCCGGATGAGGCTTCAGACCAGCCCTGCCCAGTATATGATTCAGATCCGTATGGATAAAGCCCGAGAGCTGCTGCTGAATACAGAGTCCACGCTGCATGATATTGCGCTTGCCGTCGGCTACCCGGATGCATATCATTTCGGCAAAATGTTCAAAAAGCATTTCGGCACCTCGCCGGTAAGGTACAAAAATTCCCTGCTAACCGTGTCAAACTGGCCGGAAATGCCATCCGTTGTGTCTGCTTATGACATTGCCTGTGAAGACACTCTCCGATATATTGATGATGATAATCATTATCAATATAACCCAAAAGGAGCGTCACCCATGTTCAGAACGGCTAAACCATCACTAATGCTCACCTTGTTGTTATGCTTCACCATAGTGTTAAGCGCATGTTCCGCAGGAGGTGCCAATACCACTACAACGGGCAATGCCAGCAACTCGGGAGCCGCCTCGCCTGCTGCGACTGCGGCCGCTACAACATCCCCTGATAACACTGCAGCCGAGGCTCAGACCCGGACCATCTCCACAGTCAAAGGAGACATAGAGGTTCCGGCTGATCCTCAGCGCGTCGTAGTCCTGTATCTGCTCGGCGATGTTCTCGCACTGGGTATCAAGCCCATAGGCGTATCTGATGTGTCCGAAGGCGCTGCCTTTGAGAATGAATTGAAGGATGTACAGAAGCTGGGCACCTGGTTCGAGGCTAGTCCTGAGGCTGTACTCTCGCTGGAGCCCGATCTGATCATTGTTCCTTCTGAGGAGACCTATGCAGCACTGCATGACATCGCACCGACAGTGCTGGTCCCTTATGAGAAGATGACGACCGATGAGCGGGTAAGGTTCATTGGACATATTTTCGGCAAGGAAGAACAGGCTACCGGCCTTTTGAACAGCTTCAATGCCAAAGTGGAGGACAGTAAGCAAAAGCTGCAGGAAGCGGGAATTCTCGGTTCAACGGTCTCCATCATGGAAGGCGGCGCAGACCGCAGCATGGTAGTGGTCATGAGCAAACAGTACGGCCGGGGTTCACAGGTCATTTATGAATATCTCGGAATGAAGGCGCCTGAGATTCTCCAGCAAAAAATTGATTCCAAGAGCGATATGGGCGGTGATTCCGTCTCCTTTGAAGTTCTGGCCGATTACAGCGGAGATTATATCTTCCGTTCTTCCTACGATGGGATGGCTGATCTAACTGCCGACCCGCTCTGGAACAGCATTCCGGCAGTCAAAGAAGGCCGCCTGATGGAGATTGACTTCGGATTATCCTATTACAGCGATATCTATTCGCTGAACGCACAGCTTGATTTCATTGTGGACAACCTGCTTGCAGCGCCCCGGGTGAAATAATTTTAGATTGACCACAAATTGCCTAACTTAAAAAAGATGACCCGTATCTACTTCTACGGGTCATCTTTTTTGGGTTATGAACTGATTCTGTTATGCTGATACTGTTCGAGTGACATCAGCACCTCACGCGGCTTGCTGCCCTCGTAAGGCCCGATCACGCTTCTAGCCTCCATGGCATCGATTAAGCGTGCAGCACGGGTGTAACCGACCCGCATGCGCCGCTGAAGCAGCGACACCGAGGCTTGCTTGGCTTCCAGCACAATCTGGACGGCTTGTTCGTACAATTCATCCTGTGGATCCTGATCCTCCGATAGGGTATCATCCACTTCAGGAACAAGGGATTCATCATAATTCGCTTCACCCTGGCTGCTTACATACTGCACAATTGTTTCCACCTCCTGATCACTCATGAAGGCCCCCTGGACACGGATCGGCTTGGAAGCGCCCATTGGCAGGAACAGCATATCCCCCCGTCCCAGCAGCTTCTCTGCACCCGGCATATCCAGAATGGTCCGTGAATCCACATTCGAAGACACTCCAAATGCAATCCGCGAAGGAATATTCGCCTTAATCAGTCCGGTAATGACGTCCACGGAAGGACGCTGTGTAGCGATGATCAGATGAATTCCTGCCGCCCGCGCCATCTGGGCTAGCCGGCAGATCGCATCCTCGACATCATTGGCCGCTACCATCATCAGATCGGCAAGCTCGTCCACGATCACTACAATATAGGGCAATACCGCTGCCGGATTATCCTTCATTAATGTATTGTAGCCTTCCATATTACGTGTACCTGACTTGGAGAACAGCTCATAGCGCTTCTCCATCTCCACCACTATCTTCTTCAAGGCAAGACTGGCCCGCTTGGGATCGGTAACCACCGGCGCAAGCAGATGCGGAATGCCGTTATATACATTCAGCTCGACCATCTTGGGGTCAACCATAAGGAACTTCACTTCATTAGGCTTGGCTTTATAAAGGATACTGGTGATAATGCCGTTAATGCAGACGGATTTACCTGAACCGGTAGCCCCCGCTACCAGCAGATGGGGCATCTTGGCCAGATTGCCTATAATCGTCTGACCGGAGATATCCCGTCCGAACGCAATCGACAACCGTGACTCTGCCTCCTGAAAAATCTGCGTCTCCATTACTTCCCGCATGGTTACAATTGAGACCTCGGAGTTCGGCACTTCAATACCGATGGCTGACTTGCCCGGAATCGGCGCCTCCATCCGGATATCCTTGGCTGCCAGCGCCAGCGCGATATCATCGGTAAGATTGACAATCCGGCTGACCTTGACTCCGATATCCGGCTGAATCTCATACCGGGTAACAGCCGGTCCACGGACCACTTCAAGCACCTTCGCCCGGACACCGAAGCTCTCGAGTGTAGCTTCCAGCTTACGGGCCGTCTGCATGTAGTCATTCTGGTCTCCAGCCTTGGCTCCGTTATTAGGCTTGGCCAGCAGCCGGAAGGATGGAAGCTTGTACGGCTTGGGCGGCGGCGGTGGCGGAACTGCCGGAACCACTTCACCATTCTCTGCCGTTCCCAGCAGCCCTTCCAGCTCAACAGGAGGTCCGTCCTCTGCAGCTTCATCCGCCGCTGCAGGATGCCCGGCAGCAGCAGGGAGAGCCTCATCGCCCGCACCTGTAACAGCACCGCCGCGTGCAGCCGGCGAGAACTCGCTCCACTCCTCCCGGTCCTCCGCATTCAGACCTTCCGAGCGGATGTGCTCGAAGAAGTCGCGGATGATCGGCGTAACCGGCTCCAGATCTTCTTCGGGGAATTCATCCTCGCCGAAATCCTCCGGCGGCATTCCCCTGCCTGCCGCAAGCCCTGATATTATCGGACCGTTCCGCGGTTCTGTCAGGATTACATCCGGCATTTCCCCGTCATCATATTCTTCTGTCCCGGGCTGCTGCTGATTACGGGCAGAGCCGCTGAACCAGCCGGCCACTCTTCCCAGCAGGTTCGGCTGTGCACGTCTAGGCAGCTGATTATTGTTCTCTTCTTCATCGTCTTCGTAGTAGTCATCATCATCTGCCGGCTGCGGTGCAGCAGGTGTGCTGTTTCCTGCAGCTCTGGGCACTACCGGAACCGCTGCAGGGCGGTTGGCTGATCTGAGCTTTATTCCTTCCACCAGCTTAACCGCTCTTACCCGGAGCAGCGTAAACAGCTCCACATAAGACAGATTGGTAATCAGCATGAAGCTGATCGCCAGCAGAACAATCATAAGCAGCTTGGCACCGAGATTGCCGAACAGCCACAGGAGAGCTGCATACTCCAGCGCTCCGATGTACCCTCCGCTGATGTCCTTGCCGAGCATGTACACGCTGCTCTCACCAGCGCCCGGAGACAGTGAACCCGAGAGGTCATTATGTATTTGGGCCAGCACATTGCCCGGATGCAGCATTCCGATCGGCCCCAGCTTCTGCTGCATAGCCGAAATCGTACTCATCAGGCACATGGACAGCAGCAGCAACAGCCCGCCGGTATACCGGCTGTTCCAGGTTGACGGCCATTTACGGTGAATCATGACCATCAGTCCATAGAAAATGCCGGCCAGGGGCAGCACAAAATAGAATCTGCCGAGTAAGTATCCCGCCATGCTTGAAAGTGAGCGCCCTACAGCCGCTTCACCTGACAAAGCAATGACGGAGATCGTAATAAGCAGAATTCCATAGATTTCATATTTTAAAACGCTGCCCAGCAGCGCTTTTTTCTTTTTCTTTTTTCTTTTTTTAGCCACGCCAGCCACCCCCACAACATTATACCATATAATGGCGTGGCGTACCTATGTTCTCTTTTGTCAGAAAATGCATCTATAGGCAGTATGTTCGCATTTATTTGTCTAATTGAATGACCGATCCGGGGGACAGGGCCGCGTCCAGATACCTGTGGAGCGGACACTGCAGCAGCCTGACAATCCGTGCCTGACCGCCTTCAAGCGGTTCGACCTGCATCAGCATCCCCTGATAGCTGACCTCCTGCACCGGCAGCGCATAATGAAAAGCCCCCTCAAACACCTGCTCCATCGGCAGAATCGTATACAAGGTCATTGCGGCAGCCCTCCCGGCGGCAGATGATCAGGCGAAAGTGATGCGTTTCCCGCAATCATTTGGTTCAGATGGGCCAGAGCAGCTCCTATACCGCCCACCTCATCCATAAGACCATATTTCACGGCATCCTGTCCGCCGACAGCGGTACCGATGTCACGGTTCAGCTCTCCGGTTTTGAACATCAGGTCTTTAAATTGCGACTCTGTGATGCGGGAATGCGAAGTTACAAATTTAACCATCCGTTCCTGCATCCGTTCCATATATTCAAAGGTTTGCGGCACTCCGATCACGAGACCGTTTATCCGGATCGGATGAATCGTCATCGTTGCACTCTCGGCAATGATGGAGTAGCTGGAGGATACCGCGATCGGGACGCCAATGCTATGGCCGCCGCCGATTACCACAGTCACAGTTGGCTTGGACAAGGAGGCAATCATCTCGGCAATAGCCAGCCCGGCCTCCACATCCCCTCCGACGGTGTTCAGGATAATCAGCAGCCCTTTAATATTCTTATTCTGCTCGGCGGCAACCAGCTGGGGAATGATGTGTTCATATTTCGTAGTTTTATTATGCGGCGGCAATACGAAATGTCCTTCGATCTGGCCAATAATCGTCATGCAGAAAATATCCGGCTCCCCTATAGGCACCGCCGTTTGCCCCAGCTCCTTCAGCACCCCCACCGGTCCGGGCAGCACAGGTTCACTGACCCCGGGTTTGATCTCTCCAGGCATAATCTCCTCGTTCTTGCCGCTGTTCATGCTTGCTTCTGTGAAGTCCATTGTGCGCAGCTCTCCCTTTCTGCTTACAGCACCCATCCGCTGCAGCCATACTATCTCCTGGTAGTATGACATTCCGGGGGACTCCCTTATGCAAATCCGGTTATAAAATATCAGTCTGTGTTTGTTCAAGTTAATAGGGATCTGCTACGGCACCAAGCACTGCCCCCCGGATATAGGGTTGTCCATTCAAGCTCTTCAGACCTGTGGCAGAGCCGGTGACAACAACTCCCAGAATCCGGACATCTGCGGCGTCAGGCTCAGCCTTATCCTTTTTGAGGTACCGGCTGATCCGGCTGTATTCGCTATAATAATTGTCTTTGTGCTGCAGCCCGGATTGAAGCAATCCCAGAAAATCCTCCGGCGACACCTCACCGCCATTGTCATTGGGTCCGGTGCCGAATCCATAGATGCCCGAGGAAGATGACACAGGCTGCGGACTTATCATTACGCCATCCCAACCCTCGTGGGGCTTCAGATAGAACCCGGAGCTATCGTCATACGTATCCACCCAATACCATACAGGTCTGGCCTCTTTGGGAAGCATTCTGTTTACCTCCTCGAAGGAATAGGGTTGATCAAAAGACAGCGCCATCTCAGCCAATTCATCCGGTTCCATCACGGTAAGCAGGTTAAGGTCATTGAGAATGGAACCGTCGTATTCCACGCCCGGGATGTAATAGGCCATCTCCTTTTGCCCATTGTGCGGGTTATACTGCCTTCTGTATGCATTGCTGTCTGTGCTCCCCGGCGGCCGGATTTCCTCCAGATTCGTTGTTCCCCCGTAAGCGCCGGAAGCGAACGGAAACCACCACTCGTTATAATTGAACCATTTCTCATTCCACGGAACAGGTACGCCTTCAATGATCTTGTATGTGTTCATTTCCAGCACTCCTGACAAGAATCCGCGGTTGTCTCTATAGCTGGACGTATATTCATTGGGACTGCTGATCATCAGATATTTCCATTCACTCATCTTTGTCTCAGCGGAACGGTGGGCCACCAGCTGTGCCGCACCGAAGAATATCGCAGTCAATGTTAGAAGGGTAACGAGCAGTGAAATAACAATACTGCGGATTAAGCTTTTACTTTTAGCTTTTTTTAGTGTCAGGGCCAGATTCTGATCCTCTTGTCCTTCCCATGGGGCTGTCATTTAGCCTCACCTCCATAAATATGTTGAAACTGCTGTCTGGCACGATATAGAGAAGCCTTTACTATCCCTTCTGTGACTCCCAGAAGCGCAGCAATTTGTTTATAGGAGAAATCCATTTCATACTTCAGCAGAATTAGCTGGCGGTTCGCCGGATTCATTCGGCCAAGGATCTTCTCAATAAGTATTTTTTGCTCCTGCTGCAGCAGCATGGACTCCGGAAGTTCGCTCTCCGGCGCTTCATAATCCTCCATTTCATCAGAATACCGGAACCGTGTCTGCCTCCGGCATAGATCATAATAGCTGTTAATAGCTACCCTGTAGAGCCAGGCACTGAACTTATGCTCCTCAATTCCGTCAATATACAGCAAGGCTTTGTAGACTGTATCCTGCACAATATCTTCAGCATCAGCATTGCCGGCGCCAAGCCGGATTAGATATCTGCGTATTTCCGCCATTTTGGATTGGAGCAGCTGCTCTCTGTTTCCAGCCCCCACTTTCGCACCCCCTTGGCAGTATAACGATTGAGCAACTTAAATGTTGTGTCCGCTGGCGAAAAAAATCTTATAGCTGCACAAAAAGCCCCTCCTCCCCAGGAAACCGTCCAATATTTCCGGGGAGAAGGGGCTATTGCCCTGCATATATTCTTAAATAACGCTTTGAATTATACTTCCATGATGATCGGCAGGATCATCGGTCTGCGGCGTGTCTGCTCATAGAGGAAACGGCCGAGCGAGTCTTTGACACTGGTCTTCAGAGAAGCCCACTCATTGACCTTCTCGCTCATCAGACGCTGCAGCGTACCGGATACAATCCGGTTAGCCTCGTCCAGGAGACCTTCAGACTCCCGTACATAGACAAATCCGCGGGAAATGATGTCCGGTCCGGAGACAATAGCACCATTCTGCTTGCTGAGTGTTACCACTACAACCAGAATTCCGTCCTGGGACAAGAGCTTACGGTCACGCAGTACGATATTGCCGACGTCGCCGACACCAAGTCCGTCAATGAGCACGTTGCCTGCAGTAACCTTGCCGGCTCTGCGTGCTGCTCCTCCGGATATTTCAATCACTTCGCCAAGCTCCGTGATGAAGATGTTGCTTGGTTCTACACCGACGGACTCTGCAAGAATTGCATGTCTGCGCTGCATCCGGAACTCACCGTGAATCGGAATGAAGAATTTCGGCTTCATCAGGTTGAGCATCAGCTTCAGCTCTTCCTGGCTGCCGTGACCGGATACGTGAACACCGGAGTTGGAGCCGCTGTAAATTACATTGGCGCCAAGACGGAACAGTTCATCAATGGTACGGCCTACATACTTCTCATTACCCGGTACCGGTGTAGCTGCAATAATAACGGTATCGCCTGGCATAATGTCTACCTTGCGGTGACTGGAGCGCGCCATACGCGTCAGCGCGGACATAGGTTCGCCCTGGCTGCCTGTACAAAGCACAACTACACGGTTGCCGGCCATTCTGTTCATTTCTTCCGGTTCAATCAGCATACCGTCAGGAATGTACAGATAACCGAGCTCGGAAGCAATGGAAACTACGTTAACCATACTGCGTCCGATGACAGTAATCTTGCGGCCTGTCGATTCTGCTGCATTCACCACCTGCTGGATACGGTGCACGTTGGAAGCAAAGGTTGCTACAACTACACGCTGTTCAGCTTTACGGAAAATATCTTCCAGAACAATACCGACATTCTTCTCCGAAGGTGTAAAGCCCGGCTTCTCGGCATTGGTACTGTCAGACAGCAGTGCAAGCACACCCTTCGATCCGATTTCGGCCATCCGGTGCAGATTCGCAAATTGACCGTTAACTGGCGTGTGGTCGAATTTGAAGTCACCTGTGTGGACAACATTCCCTTCCGGCGTCTCGATGCATACACCGACGGAATCAGGAATACTGTGGTTGGTTCTGAAGAACGTTACCTTAAGCGAGGTACCCAACTCAATTTCCGAATCTTCGTTGATCAGAATCCGTTTGGTTTCACCCAGCAGGTTCGCTTCCTTGAGCTTGTTATCCACAAGGCCAAGTGTAAGTCTTGTTCCATAGACTGGAACATTCAGGTTCTTGAGCACATAAGACAATCCGCCAATGTGATCCTCATGTCCGTGGGTAAGCACAATCCCTCTTACTTTGTCACGGTTCTCAGTCAGGTACGAGATGTCAGGTATTACAATATCAATACCGAGCATATCTTCTTCCGGGAATTTCAGACCGGCATCCACGACTACAATGTCGTTGCCGTACTGAATAACGTACATGTTTTTTCCGATCTCGCCGACTCCGCCTAATGCGAATATCGACAATTTATCGTTGTTGTTTTTTTTCGACAAATGAATCTAACCCTCCTATGATGTTGGACGTCATACTTTTATTTGTAAACAATGAGCTTCAATTATTTCAGCGGCGCTGTAGAATTTCTTCAAATTGCTGTTAACTTTCCTTATTCGACAAAGAAATTCCGATAAGTCTGTATAATTGCGCAAGGCGAAACTCCCGAACCGGGCAGTAATATCGTCTTGAAGCGGGCAAACGCCGTCAAAATTTCACCACCGCGCCCCTCGCGCGAAAATCCGGCATGTTTAGCACAGACTTATCCAAGGACCTATCCTGTCTCACAATGTAAAATTACATTGACGGAAGATTACCGCATATTTTATTTTAACCGCACCGAATCACTTAAGGACATTATACATGATTTTTTTGGCAAAAGACAAGTCATCCTGATCCCAGTCCTATTCTTTCCTTAACAAACAGCCATTATTTGAGGAAAAGACAAGCAAAAAAGCGGTTTATGGCTTGCGTTTTTTACATAGTCTTTATACCGATCTGACAAACTAAAAAAACCGGCCGCTCTGTAGAGCGGGTTAACGGTATAAATCTGCTTGAAAATATAGCGGTAATGCCTATTTCAGTAAAGCTGCAATAAAAGCTGCTTCCTCTTCCGTCGGAGAAACCAGAGGCAGCCGGACTGAACCTACGTCGATCCCGCGCAGACCCAGCGCATACTTAACCGCCGAAGGATTCGGCAGCGGCTGCGGGCATTCGAACAACCCCTTGAACACAGGAAACAGCGTCCGGTGGAGCTCACCGGCACGGCGGACATCCCCGGAAGTGAAAGCTTCGATCATCTCCAGCATCTGCGCCCCGACAATGTGGCTGGCTACGCTGATAATGCCGTGGCCGCCTACGGCAAGCGTGGCCAGACCCGCAGAATCATCCCCTGAGTAGACATGGAAATCATCCGGGCAGGCCGAGGCAATCAGGGTGATCTGATCCACCGAGACGCATTCCTTCGTAGCGACAATGTTCGGAATTTCGGCCAGACGCAGTGTAGTTGCGACACTTAGGCTCACCGTAGTGCGGCTTGGTACATTGTATAAGATGCAAGGCAGCGAAGTCTCGGCGGCAATGGACGAGAAATGCCGGTAGAGCCCTTCCTGATTAGGTTTGTTGTAATAAGGGACGACCAGAAGCACACCGTCCACGCCGATTTTCTCGGCTTCCTTCGTGAGCTCGATGGAATGTCTGGTGCTGTTGCTGCCGGTTCCGGCGATGATTTTGCAGCGTCCGCCTGCCTGCTTTTTGACAAAAGAAAACAGCTTCAGCTTCTCATCATCGGTTAAGGTAGGCGATTCACCCGTTGTTCCGCAGACTACCAGCGCAGCGGATTTCTGTTCTTCTATCAGGTAATCGACAAGCCTTGAAGTTGCTTCCCAGTTGATTTCTCCGTCCCCGTCGAACGGGGTTACCATTGCGGTTATTAATCTTCCGAAATCCACTTTGAATTCCTCCTTGTCAGCGGTGCAATTCAAACTTGGCATGCAGAGCGCGAACCGACTGCACCATATCTTCCTTCTTCACCAGAACCCAAATCGTTGTATTGGAGTCTGCGGATTGCAGAATCTGAATATTTTGCGAGCTGAGCGCTTCAACAATACGGGCCATGATTCCCGGCACCCCATTGATGCCTCCGCCGATAACGGATACCTTCGCACAGCCGGACAAGCTCCTAGGACGCAGCCCCAGCTCCTGCAGCACAGAGATTGCCTTCTCCGATTTGTCATCGAACACGGTGTAGAGAGCCTCGGACGGAGTCACATTGATGAAGTCTACGCTGATTCCATTATCCGCCATGCTTTTGAAAATCTGCAGCTGTACGCCGGTTCCGTTGCCGTCCGGACATTCCACGGAGATCTGTGTAATGTTGCTGACGTACGCAACGCCCGTGACAAAACGGTCAACGACTCCGTGCGAAACATCGCTGAAGCCTTCAGGATGGGTAACAAGCGTCCCTTCCGCTTCGGAGAACGTTGACCGAACACGTACCGGAATCTGAGCCTGCATAGCGATTTCTACAGCCCGGGGATGGATTACCTTGGCTCCCTGATAGGCCATATTGCAGATTTCCGTATAACTGACATAAGTAAGCTGCTTGGCATCTTCGACAATCCGCGGATCAGCGGTCAGAATGCCGTCGACATCGGTATATATATCGACCATGTCCGCACGCAGTGCGGCTCCGAGCGCTGTAGCCGAAGTATCGCTTCCTCCGCGGCCAAGGGTTGTGAAGTCACCAGCCTCGGTTTGGCCCTGGAACCCTGTTACTATTACTACTTTATGCTCACGCAGTTCGCGTAGAATGCGTTCTGTCCGCACATCCAGAATTCTTGCATTGCCATAGCTGCTGTCTGTTACGAATCCCGCCTGCGCCCCCGTAAGCACGGTAGAACGGATCCCTTCCTGCTCCAGCAGTCCGCACAGATTGGCCGCCGAGATAATCTCCCCGCAGCACATCAGCAGATCACGCTCGCGGTCGGGCAGCGAGTTCCCGCTTTGAGCCGCCAGATCCAGCAGTGTATCTGTAGCATAAGGCTCACCTTTGCGGCCCATTGCCGAGACTACAACCACCAGGCTGAACCCGCTGGCCAGCTCCCGTTTGACATGACGGATTACATGTTCTCTGGCCACCGGTGTGGAGAGCGAGGTTCCGCCGAATTTTTGCACCAAAATACCCATTTATAATTCCTCCATTACTTCTCTAAGCAAGCGCTGATAAATACGCAGAATAGCTGTTACATTCATAGAAAACGGCTCTTGCTGCGCTGGGTGCATACCTTGAAATACTGTATCATGTATTAACCTCTAACTGTTCATTCATTGCCCGGCGTGTGCAGAACCTCGTCCGAAATCGACTGCAGCAATGCACCAGCCATAATCTTCCCTGCACTTGCCGGTGCGACAATTCCTGGAAGGCCCGGAGCCAGGATTGCCTTAATCCCGCGCTTCTCCGCGTACCGGAAATCACAGCCGCCCGGAGCCGCAGCCAGGTCGATAATTACGCAATGCCCAGGCAGACACGATAGAACCTCCGCCGTAAGCATCATACCGGGAATAGTATTGAAGATCAGATCAGCCTCTTTCACATGAAGCTGCAATGCTCCGGTCATAAAAGGCTTCCAGCCCATTTCTTCTGCGCGGGCATAATGCTCCTGCTTCCTGACCCCCACGGATACCCTGGCTCCAAGGCCCTGCAGGGTCCTAGCCATCGTGAAGCCGGTTCTGCCCATGCCCAGCACCATTGAATTGGAGCCATGTATGGTGAAATCGGTGTTCTGAATGGCTATAACCAGCGCGCCTTCCGCTGTAGGAATGGAATTGTATATCGCCACATCATCCCTGTCCAGCAGCTCCACGAGTTTCAGTGAATGCCTGGTACACAAGGCACGCAAATAATCTTTGGCCATACCAGTATATACTATACAATCTGCACGCAGCGCCGCGATATGTCCGTCCAGCAGCTGCAGCGGACCGGAGGAATACAGCGCGTTAAGCTTCCCTTCCTCATCGCATCCTGCCACGGGCAGCACCAGCACATCGGCTGTGCCGAGCAGTTCTGCGGACATCGGTTCCAGACTCACCCCCGGAACCGGAGTCTTCCACTGGTCGAACCCCGCGGCACTTACTGCCGCATTCATCTCTACGCATCTGCGGATCACTTCGAGCTGTCTTGCGTCCCCGCCCAGGAATACGATCCTGATGCCAGTAAGCATAAGGAAGATGCCCCTTTCCTCAACCCAGATAAATGCTCCAACCTTACCCTGCTGAATAAAGTGTTGAACCGCCCTCAGAATGAGGACGGCAGATAGGTTACGTATGTGCTTGGCTGCTGTGAAGAGCCGTAATGCTATGCTGAATGAAACCGTTCGATAATCATAGGCTGCAGCTGGCTGCCTTGCAGGGCTGCATAACAAGCCTCAGGAATAAGGTCCATCCGGGCCACAAGCGAATTAGGCTTTGCAACCGGATTATCCTGGCCGAATGGCACAAAATAAATATTTTTAGTTACCAGCAGCTTAGCAATATTCGCCGCATTCAGGCCCAGGCCATCATTGGTAGAGATCGCCAGCACCAACGGGCGCCCGTTGCGCATCTGCGATTTGGCAGCCATCAGCACCGGACTGTCCGTCATGGCATTCGCCAGTTTGCTTGTTGTGTTCCCTGTGCAGGGAGCAATCGTAAGTACATCCAGCAGCTTCGAAGGACCCAGCGGTTCCGCTTCAACAATTGTAGAAATGATATCATTCCCCGTTATATCTTTCAACTGTTTTAACCAATTTTCCGATGTGCCAAAGCGCGTATCCGTGTTCAGCACAGATGCCGATACAATCGGCACCACGTTGGCGCCGCCATCCATAAACCGCTGAATCTGCGGCATTACCTCGGCAAAGGTGCAGTGCGAGCCGGTAATTGCATAACCAACTGTTTTTCCATGCCAATCCATTTATTCGTCCCCCCTGATTGAAGTCTCGCCTGATAACGACTGTACCAGCGCATTAGCCATAATGATTCCGGCGCTCTTGGGGGCCACAATACCGGGAAGTCCCGGTGCCAGCATCGCCTTGATCCCGCGCTTCTCGGCATAGCGGAAATCGCACCCGCCCGGTGCGGAAGCCAGATCGATGATCACGCAGTGCCGCTGAAGACGCGATAGAACCTGTGCGTTAATAATCATGCTTGGAATGGTATTGAAGATCAGATCCGCTTCCGGTACGTGAAGCAGCAGATCTCCGGTCATAAACGGCTTCCAGCCCATTTCCTCTGCCCTCGCATAATGCTCCTGCTTCCTTACGCCTACTTTTACACTTGCACCCATGCCTTGCAGTGCCCTGGCCATGGTGAATCCTGTCCTGCCCATTCCCAGTACCATTGAGGTAGAACCATGGATGGTGAAATCGGTATTCTGTATGGCCATAACCAGTGCACCCTCAGCCGTCGGGATAGAATTGTAAATGGCCACATCGTCCCGGTTCAGCAGCTCCACCAGCTTGAGTGAATGTCTGGCACACAGGCCGCGCAAATAGCTTTTGGCCATGCCGGTATACACGATAGCCCGGGAAGGCAGCGCAGCGATATGCTCTTCCAGCAGCTGCAGGCGTTCTGAAGCGAACACCGCATTAATATAACCCTCATCATCGCAGCCGACAGCCGGCAGCACCAGTACATCTGCTCTGCTGAGTAATTCTGCCGACATTTGTTCCAGGTTTACCCCCGGGCTTGGGGCATCCCACTTGTCGAACCCGGCAGCGCTTACCGTCCCATCCATTTCCACACATTTCCGAATCACTTCAATTTGTCTCGCGTCCCCGCCCAGGAACACGATCCTGATGCCAGTAAGCATAGGGATGACGCTCCTTTCCACATACACATTCGACTATAGAGCATCTTATGCCGTGTGGTGCGGATGGGTGAAGAGCGGAGATGAATTCCAGCCGGCGCCGAAATAAATCACTGAGTTTCTGCAATATTCAATCTATAATCAACTAAAAATATAAGTTCACCCGGCCTGAACCCAGCCGTGATCCGGCTAATGCAATTATCCCTGATATCGGAGCCTATACAACGGTTTAGGATACTATCAATCGCCGGGATGCCAGCGGGAGAAGCAGTATGAGATCGTTGCGCAAAGACAGACTAAAGGCTCAGCCAAATAGAAGCTAAAGCACCTAAGCATATAGCAAAACCTAAAAAAAGCTTGCGGTTACGCACCAAGTAGGTGCAGTTCCGCAAGCTTTTTAATTCAATCATAAGCATTGATCCCGCTAATTATTTACCCGTATGTCCAAAGCCGCCGGCGCCGCGCTCCGTTTCAGAGAGCTCACCAACTTCCACCAGCGTTACAGATGGCACAGCCTGGAACACCATTTGGGCAATCCGCTCATTGCGGGCAATCGCAAACGGCTCCTGACCCAGGTTGATCAGCAGCACCTTAATCTCACCACGGTAATCCGCATCGATGGTACCCGGGGTATTCAGGCAGGTGATACCGTGCTTCAGGGCCAGGCCGCTGCGCGGACGGATCTGCGCCTCCAGCCCGTCCGGCATAGCGAGTGAGATTCCAGTGGGGATTAATGTGCGCTCGCCCGGAGCAAGCACCACAGCCTCTGCTACAGCGGCATACAGGTCATATCCTGAGGCCTGTTCGGACATTTTGCAGGGCAGCAGCACATCCTCATTCCCGGGAAGCTTGTTAATTTGAACGTAATAAGACAAGATCATCTCTCCTAACATTGGCTATCGCTTTATCTGTTGAGCCTACCATAGCCAGAGACAACGGCTGTGCGAACATAAAGTCCAGCAGCGCATTGATATCCTCCATGGTCACGGCCCCTATTTTGGCAATCATCTCATCGAGGGTATCCTGCCGTCCAAGCATCAGCTCGTTTTTGCCCATCCGGTTCATCCGGCTGCTGGTGCTTTCCAGACTCAGGATCAGACTGCCTTTCAACTGCTCCTTGCCTTTGCGGAGTTCATCCTCACTCAGGCCGTTCACAGCAAGATCGTGCAGCATTTCTTTGATCAGCTCGGTAACCTC
The DNA here is from genome assembly GCF_000802655.2 of Paenibacillus sp. IHB B 3415. Classification (NCBI taxonomy): domain Bacteria; kingdom Bacillati; phylum Bacillota; class Bacilli; order Caryophanales; family Paenibacillaceae; genus Paenibacillus; species Paenibacillus sp. IHB B 3415. The sequence goes on from NZ_JUEI01000010.1 coordinate 107,186, forward strand.
TTTGGTCTGCTTCGGCGCTGTGCCGGCATATACGGTGAACAAGCCGCTGTCGGCCTGGGCACTATGATACGAAAATACTGAGTACGCCAGACCGCGCTTCTCACGGATTTCCTGGAACAGCCGCGAGCTCATGCCGCCGCCGAAGGCATTGTTCAGCAGAGCCATGGGATACTGCAGCGGGCCGCCGCTCTTCACACCGGGCAAGGAGATGCAGATGTGATTCTGCTCTGTTTTCTTCTTGTGGAAGACCAGCTCCCCCTGATAATCCGGTTCAGTCAGCGAAGGCGATTCACCGTGGTTCGCGAACGAGCCAAAATGCTGCTCCAACAGCTCAATCAGCCTGTCATTAATATTTCCGGCTACGCTGATTACCGTATTCTCGATCGTATACTGCTCTTTCATGTATGCACGCAGGTCATCCGGCGTCATTTCCAGCAGACGTTCCTTGAGTCCGAGTATCGTGTAAGCCAGCGGGTGTTCGCCGTATGCTGCAGCACACATCAGCTCATGGACCAGATCATCCGGCGTGTCCTCGCACATGGAGATTTCCTCCAGAATGACATTCTTCTCCTTGGCCAGCTCTTCGGCATCCATCCGTGAACGGAAAAACATATCTGCCAGCACATCCACAGCAATCGGCAGATGCTCATCCAACACTTTGGCATAATAGCATGTATATTCCTTCGAGGTAAACGCGTTGACGTTGCCGCCAATCGCATCAAACTGTTCGGCGATCTCCTTCGCGCTGTACCGGTCAGTTCCCTTGAAGAGCATATGCTCGATGAAATGGGAAATCCCGTTGTTCAGCGGGTTCTCATTGCGTGAGCCTGTCTTGACCCAGATTCCGAAGGATACGGATCTTCCGGTAGGGATCTTCTCGGTAACCACCCGAAGTCCGTTCGATAATAATATTTTGTCCAATGTAAAATCCTCCTGGCACAGCCCCTGTATCTGTCTGTATTTATTATTCGCGCCTCTTATCCTATCAGAAATAGTCTGTTCACTCAACTTCCGGAGGTGTAATACGCTCTGTTGAGAGTGTCTGACTGACGGTTCCCAGTTGCAGACCCTTGGCTCTAATCCCGCGGATCATTCCCCTCAACGCCTGGGAAGAGGAGTCTGTAGGGTGCATCAGTACCAGGGTTCCGGGCTCCGCTTTGCTGCTGATCTTGGCAATAACCGAATCCGGAGAAGGATGGCGCCAATCGACTGTATCAAGCGTCCATAATACCGTTTTTAGTCCCAGTGAGGCTGCAATCTCCACCGTCTGCTGATTAAAATCTCCTGAAGGCGGAGCAAACCATTTGTTGGTTACCCCCAGGCTATCCTTCAGCAGCTTCTGTGTCTTCTCAATCTCGGCCGTTGCACGCGCGCGGCTGAGTGTACTCATGTTGGGATGTGTGTAGGCATGGTTCTCTACTTCATGTCCGCGCTTCAGCATTTCGGCTGCAAGCTCCTTGTTATGACTAAGCCAGCTTCCATCCAGAAAAAAGGTCACCTTGACCTTCTCCGCATCCAGAATATCCAGCATCGGCACAATATACTCGTTCCCCCACGCTACATTAATCATCAGCGACACCATCGGCTTGGCCGGATTGCCCCGGTAGATCGGCTGCGCCCCCAGATCACTCAGCGATACCTTCGGCTCTGTCTGGCGGTACACCAGTTTGAGGCTGTCCGCCGGGCCCCGCAAAAGCGCGTTCCGGTAGGTTGCCTCCACATCCACCTCAAGTCCGTTGTACCCCGGTATGGCTTTCCATACCCGGTCAACGACAGCATCGACAGGCTGCGCATTCAGCTCCGCTGCCTTGCCGGCAATCTGCGCGCGCAATTCATCGTTTGTTTGCTTTGGCATATAGCTCATCACGGCCGTATCGTCCTGCGGCTTAAGCCCGGCGATCATCTCTTTGACCGGCCCATTCGTGCTGCCGATCCCGATTACTACTGCAATGCAGGCCAGCACAAGCGCTGCTTTGTCCGTCTTCATGACGTCTTTCCTCCCCGGCAGAAACGGTCTGATCCGTCCCGGCACAAGGGTAGAAGTGCAAGGACGCTTTGTCCCAGCCTATGTATGAAAAACGCCGAATATGCATAACGCACAGAGTGCAGCCCACTGCCATTACAATCCGCACCAGAGTACTGCCGGTTCATTGCTAGAAAAAAAGAGCCAGAACGATACTGCTTCTGTCTCTTCTTCATACATTTAATTAGATTACCGGAAAACCGCAGGCGAGGTTATCCTTACGCCTTCGCTCCGCTTTCCGAAGTCAGCACAGCTTTGCGCGACAGATTGACGCGGCCCTGCTGGTCGATTTCGGTTACCTTAACGGTAATGGTATCGCCGATGGCAACAACATCTTCCACTTTAGCTACACGTTCTGTAGACAGCTGGGAAATATGCACGAGGCCGTCTTTACCAGGAATCAGTTCAACGAATGCGCCGAACTTCTCGATACGTCTAACAGTACCGACATAAATCTCGCCGACCTGTACTTCACGCACAATGCCTTCGATAATGCCGCGGGCCTTCTGGATCATCTCTTCGTTGGAGGAGCCGATGAAGACACGGCCATCTTGTTCGATGTCGATCTTTACGCCGGTTTCTTCAATGATTTTGTTAATGATCTTACCGCCAGCACCGATAACATCGCGGATTTTGTCCGGATTGATGTTGATGATAATGATTTTTGGAGCATATTTGGACAGGCTTGTTCTTGGCGCAGAGATTGCTTCATTCATTTTACCCAAGATGAACATACGTCCTTCTTTGGCCTGCTGGAGCGCATCCTGCAGAATTTTACGGTCGATTCCGTCGATTTTGATATCCATCTGAATCGCCGTTACGCCTTCTGCTGTTCCCGCTACCTTAAAGTCCATATCGCCGAGGTGATCTTCCATACCCTGAATATCTGTCAGGATGGAGACATGCTCTCCATCTTTGATCAGACCCATTGCAACACCGGCTACCGGCGCCTTGATTGGCACCCCTGCATCCATCATCGCCAGGATACTGGCACAGATGCTCGCCTGGGAAGTCGAACCATTGGATTCGATGGCTTCCGATACGAGACGGATGGTGTACGGGAATTCAGTTTCACTTGGAATCACTTTGGACAATGCGCGTTCACCCAGTGCGCCGTGGCCGATTTCGCGGCGTCCCGGTGCTCTCAGCGGACGGGCTTCCCCTACGCTGAACGGAGGGAAGTTGTAATGATGCATAAAGCGTTTGGTTTCAGCCGGATCGATTCCGTCAAGAATCTGTACATCCCCCAGCGCACCCAGTGTACAAACGCTAAGGATCTGTGTTTGTCCGCGTGTGAACAGACCGGAACCGTGTGTACGCGGCAGCAGCGCTGTATCGCATTCAATCGGACGAATCTCATCCAGCTTACGGCCATCCGGACGTACCTTATCATGCGTGATCAGACGTCTTACTTCGTCCTTCACGATATCATGCAGCACTTCCTTAACATCTTTAAGAAGTTCTGGTGTCTCTATGTATTTCTCTGCGAAATACTCCACCGTTTCATTATTAACCAGATCGATAGCATCCTGACGGGCATGCTTCTCGGCAATCTTCACGGCGTCAACCAGACGGCTCTCCGCGTAGGCACGAACCTGCGCATTTACATCAGCGTTAACCGCATGCAGCTTCACAGCCATCTTTTCTTTGCCGGCAACAGCAACGAGCTGCTCAATCACAGCTACGATCTTGCGGACTTCATCATGTCCGAACATGATTGCTTCAAGCATTACATCTTCAGTGACTTCATTGGCTTCAGCTTCAACCATCATGATAGCGTCCTTAGTACCAGCTACAACGACATAGATATCGCTGATTGCCTGCTGGGCTACATCAGGGTTGATGATGAATTCACCGTTAATACGTCCTACAGCTACGCCCCCGATTGGACCGTTGAAAGGCACATCGGAAATACTCAGAGCAGCGGAAGTACCGATCATAGCTGCAATATCAGGCGCACAGTCCTGATCCACGCTCATAACCAGGTTCAAGACTTGCACGTCATTGCGGAATCCTTCAGGGAACAATGGACGAATCGGACGGTCGGTCAGACGGCTCGACAGGATCGCCTTTTCACTTGGACGTCCTTCACGCTTAATGAATCCGCCCGGGATTTTACCCACTGCGTACAATCTTTCTTCGTAGTTAACCGTAAGCGGGAAGAAATCCAGATCTTTAGGCTCACTGGATGCTGTAACCGTACACAATACTGAAGTATCTCCGTACCGCACCATAACGGCTGCGTTCGCTTGTTTGGCCAGACGGCCTGTTTCCAGCACAAGGCGTCTTCCGCCCAGCTGCATTTCCACACGTTGTTCCATAAAACCCCTCCTTGAATGATAGTAATTTGTTCTGTATGTTCTACAAGCAAAAACGGCTTGTCCTCCATGAGGTGATCTAGCCGTTTTTGCGAATAATATCCACTTATCTACTGTAAAAGTTTACCCTAAATTTTCAAAAAGCAACCCGGCTGTCCCGCTGTCGCTCGTAAGAAGGACATACGGTATACAACCAGGCTGCTTTAGGGTTGATCTTATGGAAAATTAACGACGCAATCCCAGTTTTTCGATCAGGGCGCTGTAACGTCTGATGTCTTTGTTCTTCAAATACGCCAGCAGTTTACGACGTTGTCCAACCATCTTCAGCAGTCCGCGACGGGAATGATGATCCTTCTTGTGCGTGCGCAAGTGGTCAGTCAAATTAACGATGTTCTCCGTAAGGATAGCAACTTGCACCTCCGGGGATCCAGTGTCGGATTCGTGAGTTTTGTGCTCGTCGATCAATTGGTGTTTACGTTCTTGAGTCAATGCCATCCTGTTCACCTCCTTCATTATAATCGCCAGTAGCCTCGTCACCGTCGGTGAGAACAAGCAACCAAGCTAAGGTTATGCTGCTGTCATTCCAGCAACGTTAATCAGTATAGCACCTTCAAAGACAAAAGTAAACGGCATGTCCGGGAAAGATTAGGAATGATATCCCAGAAGCCCTTTGGCTGTCTCGGCATCTGCGCCGATCTGGGCGATTAAGGCCTGGATGGACTCAAACTTGCGTTCAGAACGGATAAAGGATACCAGCTCTACCTTAAGCTCCTGCCCGTAAATATCTCCCGCAAAATCAAACAGATGCACTTCGAAGCTTGGGGCAATCATCCCGTCATGAAACGTAGGCTTCACGCCGACATTCATCACACCGTACAATACGTCTTCCTTGTAAAATACCCTGACGGCATACACGCCTTTGGCCGGAATGACATAGCGGTCTTCGAGCTGCAGGTTTGCCGTTGGAAACCCGATGGTCCGGCCCCGCTTCTCTCCATGACCCACAATTCCGCGCAGGTGATAACAACGTCCAAACCAGGCATTGGCTTTATCCAGTTCCCCGTTCAGCAGGCACTTGCGGATGCCGGAGCTGCTGACCTTCTCTCCTTCGAGAAGAAACGGGGAGACCGTTTCTACATTCATAACACCCTGCCCCAGCTCCCGAAGCGTGTCCGCATCACCTTCGCCCTTATAGCCGAACCGGAAGTCGAAACCGACCACGGCGGTTACAATCTGCAGCGGCAGCAGCATTACAGAGACAAAGTCCACCGGGCTAACCCGGGAGAGTTCTTCATTAAATGCAATAATGTATAAAATATCAACGCCCATCCCGACAAGCAGCTCCTGCTTGTCCCTGGAAGGTGTCAAATATCCTTCATAGTCACCTTTACCCATAACATCCTTAGGATGGGGGTAAAAGGTCATGACAGCTGCAGGTACACCTGCCTGGCGGGCAAGAGCTACAGCAGATGTTATGACGCTGGCATGTCCGCGGTGCAGTCCGTCGAACTGCCCCAGGGCAACTACTTGAGGCTGCGCCCACTCTGCTGCCGTCTCCGGCAACATAGGATAGCTTAAGGTTACGGTTCTCACGCTGTTTCTCACCTACATTCACAAATAAATTAAAAGTTTAAGCCTGTGCAAACACTTTAACAGGAGCAATCGCACCGGCGGCTTCTAAAGCATAGATGCCCAGAAACTCCCCTTGCAGATCATAGAGCCGGAAATCTCCGCTGCTCTTCACTTCAGGTGCCACAAAGCGGGGCGACAGACGCTGCCCTTGCAGGGCTGCTTTCTTCTTCTCCTCGGCTACCGTATGTTTGGGCAAATGCGAAATCGCCTCATCGGCGGCAATTAAATGCTCTTCCAGCGTACCTGCTTCCTTATGTTCAGCAATTTGCTCCAGGGTCAGGCAATGACTGGCAGATATCCCTGCCGACATGGTCCGCTCCAGCTTCACCATCACACCCGGCACTCCTAGCGCACGCCCGATATCCACGCATAGGGTACGGATGTACGTTCCTTTGGAGCATAGTACCCGGAACGTGATATCGGGATAATTGCCGCTCCAGACCATATCCTGCATTTCAATCTCATAAATTTCCACTTCACGGCTCTTACGTTCCACCGTCTTGCCTTCTCTGGCCAGCTCGTACAGACGCTTGCCATCCACCTTCACTGCTGAATACATCGGGGGAACCTGTGAAATCACACCTTTGAAGGAATTCAGGACAGCCAGCACTTCAGCTTCCGTAACCTGAACCTCTTCAACTGATTCCGTAATCGTCCCTGTTAAATCCTCTGTATCACTGGCAAGTCCCAGCCGCAGCGTAGCAACATACTCCTTGGGAAGCTCCTGGATGTACTCAACCACCCGCGTAGCCCGTCCCAGGCACAGCGGCAGCACTCCGGTCACCTGGGGATCAAGTGTACCGGTATGTCCTATCCGCTTCATGCCGAGAATCCGCCGCGCCTTGGCCACAACATCATGTGAAGTGAACCCTGCCGGCTTATATACGGCCAGAACACCTGTAAGTTCACTCATAAATGACGTTTAACCTCCTCAAGCACCTGCGCTACCGCCTCTTCAAGACTTCCGTTAATGCGGGCTCCCGCAGCACGCGTGTGCCCGCCGCCGCCGAAGACCTGCGCCAGCGCCGCGACATCGACCTTACCTGCTGAACGCAGGCTGGCCTTCACCGCATGCTCATCGATTACCTTGAACAGAATGCCTACTTCAACCCCGCGGATATTACGCGGATAATTGACAATCCCTTCAAGATCCTCGTTGGCCGCATTACAGTCCAGCATATCCTGCGGTGTAACATACACCCAGGCAATATCCCCTTCAGGACTGAGCTGCAGTGTACTAAGTGCCCGGTTGAGCACCTTCACCTGCGGAAGAGTCATCTCTTCAAGCAGGGTCTCTGCCAGTTCAGGTCCATTCACGCCTAATGCCAGCAGTTCGGATACAGCCGCCATCACTTTAGGCGAAGTGTTGTTATAGCGGAAACCGCCGGTATCAGTTAAGAGTCCGGTATAAATGGCCGTGGCAATATCGATATCCCATTCCACCTCAAACGTCTTCAGCAGGTCGAACAGAATCTCTGCTGTCGCAGCCGCATCCGGCTTGATGAGCGTTACGGCACCGTACCCATTATTGGTGGGATGATGGTCTATGTTTACGATAAGTGCATCACTGGTGAAATGACGCTGGGTAAGTCCTACACGCTGAAAATCCGCACAGTCGACACAAATGACATTGCTGTACTGGCGCGGCAGTTCGCCCGCAGCAGACAGATTGACAATTTGATCGGCATGCCATAAATATTCCATACGTTGCGGAATCTGGCCCTCGTTCAGCATACAATATTTTTTGCCCAGACATGAGAGAAGCCAGCCCACCGCGAGGGTGGAGCTGACTGCATCTCCGTCCGGCTGAACATGCGACACTACAAGATAATCGTCGTGTTCCAGCAGAAACTTACGGGTCTGCTGGAGACTTTGTTCATAGCTCTGCATTCGCCGTCTCCTTTATGTTCCGTAGCTCTATTCGGTTTTGCCGATTTCTCCGAGCAGCTTCTCAATATGACTTCCGTAAGCAACGGATTCGTCAATCTTGAAGATCAGCTCAGGAGTATGGCGCAGGCGGATCGCTTTGCCAAGCTCCGAGCGGAGAAAGCCATTGGCTTTCTCAATCGCTTTGAGCGAGTCAGACTTCTGCTCCTCGTCCCCGAATACGCTCAGGTATACCTTGGCCTGTGACAAGTCGTTCGTCACATCTACGCCAGTTACAGTTACGAACCCGACACGCGGGTCCTTCAGTCCGCTTTGGATGAGCTGGCTCAGCTCTTTCTTAATCTGTTCGCCAACCCGTCCGGCTCTGATTTTAGACATCTAATTTCACCTCTTCGCTTAGCGCTCTACCGTCTCCATGACGAATGCTTCGATAATGTCGCCTTCAACGACATCATTATAGCGTTCCAAAGTTATGCCACATTCATAACCCTGTGCCACTTCTTTAGCATCATCTTTGAAACGTTTCAAGGTGTCGATTTTGCCTGTGAAGACAACAATCCCGCTGCGGATCAGGCGCATTTCAGCATTACGGGCAATTTTGCCGGAAGTTACCATACAACCTGCAATGGTGCCCACTTTGCTGATTTTGAATACATTACGAACTTCGGCATGGCCGATAACGTTCTCTTTATAGATGGGATCAAGCATCCCCTTCATGGCACTTTCAATCTCTTCAATTACATTGTAGATGATGTTGTGCAGACGTACATCCACCTTCTCTTGCTCAGCCGCTGCCTTCGTCTGGGTATCCGGACGAACGTTGAAGCCGATCACGATAGCATTGGATGCTGCAGCCAAGGTAATGTCGGATTCCGTAATCGCCCCGGCACCGCTGTGAAGAATCTTTACGCGTACGCCTTCGACTTCGATCTTAGCCAAGGAGCCTTTCAGCGCCTCTACCGAACCTTGAACGTCACCCTTGATAATCACGTTGAGATCTTTGATCTCTCCGTCCTTGATGTGCTTGAACAGATCATCCAATGTTACACGGGTGTTCGTGTTCAGCTCAGACTGGCGCTGCGTAGTCGAACGTCTGTCCGCAATCGCACGGGCCTTGCGCTCATCTTCAAAGGCCATAAACGGATCGCCCGCCTGCGGCACTTCAGTCAAACCGGTAATTTCCACTGGTGTGGAAGGTCCCGCTTCTTTGATCTTGCGTCCCTTGTCATTGACCATGGCACGTACGCGTCCGAAGCAGTTACCTGCTACAAAGGCGTCGCCGACTTTCAGCGTACCGTTCTGTACGAGAATACGGGCAACCGGTCCACGGTTTTTGTCAAGCTCAGCTTCTATAACAGTACCGCGTGCCCGTTTGTCCGGGTTCGCTTTGTACTCATTTACTTCAGCAACGAGCAGAATCATTTCCAGCAGCTCTTCCAGGTTAATGCGCTGTTTGGCCGACAGGTTGACGAAGATCGTATCGCCGCCCCACTCTTCCGGAACCAGCTCATAGCTTGTAAGCTCCTGCTTCACCTTGTCAGGGTCCGCACCTGGCTTGTCGATCTTGTTAACTGCAACAATGATCGGAAGTCCGGCTGCCTTGGCATGGTTGATCGCTTCTACCGTCTGCGGCATAACACCGTCATCGGCAGCTACGACAATAATCGTCATATCCGTAACCTGGGCACCACGGGCACGCATAGCGGTGAACGCTTCATGGCCCGGTGTATCAAGGAACGTTATTTTCTTGTGGTTGATTTCGACCTGGTAAGCACCGATGTGCTGCGTAATTCCGCCTGCTTCTCCGCCAGTTACGTTCGTGGAACGGATGGCATCAAGCAAGGTTGTTTTACCATGGTCAACGTGCCCCATGATCGTAACAACCGGTGGACGGGTCATCAATTCCGCTTCGGAATCATTCTCCTCCACAGTCTCGAAGCTGTCTTCATCTACCGGAATCTTCACTTCTACTTCAACACCGAACTCACCGGCCAGAAGAAGGATGGTGTCGATATCAAGCTCCTGATTGATGGTCGCCATAACTCCCATCGAGATCAGCTTCTTAATCACTTCAGAAGCATCCTTGTGAAGCAGCTTCGCTGTTTCGCCGACAGTCATGCTGCCGCGGACGATAATCTTCTTAGGTGTGTTGTCAATCTTCTCACGGTACACGGTCGGCTGGTTTCTGCCGCGGTTATTCTTGCCTCCGCGGCCACGGTAGTTGCCGCCTTTGCCGTCATCAAAACGCTTCTGGCCGCCTCCGCTGCCCGGTCTGCCGCCAGTGGTATTCTTCTTCGGGCCTCTGTCATCGCCGCGGGAGAATCCTCCGCCTGCATTGCCTTGACCCTGCGGGCGGTCGCCCGTGCGTGGTGCAGTACCTTGACCTTGTGGACGGTCACCTGTACGTGGTGCGCCGCCTTGACCTTGCGGACGGCTGCCAGTGGTGGAGCTGCCCTGCGGACGGCTGCCGCCGGTGGAGCTGCCTTGCGGACGG